>CAUJGS010000040.1 GCA_963170185.1 Bdellovibrionota bacterium | reverse complement strand
GCGATGTGCTGGCAGTGCCGACAGCCCCAGACCGGTTGCTATTGTGGGTTGGTCGACCCGTTCGAGTCCGGCTGCGACTTTGTGATTCTGATCCACCCGCGGGAAAATCGGCGCCGGATTGCGACGGGACGAATGGCTCATCGGCTGCTCAAAGACTCGTACCTCTTTGAGGGCGAAGTCTTCGATGACCACCCCGGAATTGCGCGTCTCTTGGAGGACCCCAAACGCGAATGCCTGATTCTCTATCCCGATCGTGAGGCGCTTGATGTGGACGCCTCGTCTGACGAAGAGCTTTGGTTGTTCTCGGATGGGAAAAAGCGTCCAACGATATTTCTCATCGACGGAACTTGGGCGACCGCAAAACGCACCATGCGTTTGAGTTCCCAATTGCAGGGGTTGGCTAAGCTTAAATTCTCTCCGCAGACGCTCTCGCGATTTCAAATGGTGAGAAAGCAGCCGACCCCGGAGTGCCTTTCGACGATCGAGGCGATTCATGAACTCCTGGAGCGTCTCAACACCCGTATCGAAAACCGAAAAGCCCACGCTTCAAAACGTGAGCATGATCGGCTTCTCAGTGTGTTTGTGCAAATGGTCGAGCGTCAGGCGAGTTTTAATCCCGCATCGCTTCGGGTGTGAACTGGCCGGCAGAAAGACCAACGCCAATTTTTTGTTCGGAGAACTTCACGCGAGACATGCGTTTTGTTTTTAGGTTGGTGATTTCCATCTCGGTTGGACGCGCCACTTTGCCCTTCAACACGCGGTAGTCGAGGACTCTGATGCGCTTGGCGGGTTGGCCTTTGCGATCGAGGCACTCGGCCGATTTTAGAAGATAGGTTTTTTCGTCGAACATCGCCGTGCAAGACGAGTAGGCGCTTTCTTTGGATCGAATTTTAGACTCGATGCGAACTATGCCGCTTTCTCGTCCCACGATTTTCGAAGTAGCACCGTCGATTTGCCCGAGGTCCAAATCCTCCGTGGAAAGCTCGGACCCGAGGATCGGAGCATTGGCTTCGTCACCACCAGTGATGCGGCGAACGTTTTTTGAAGCCGGGAGATAAACCCATCGGTTTTGTTTTTCTCCGTCTGTCACGGTAAGAACACTTGTTCCGCGTAGAGTCTTAGGAGTTAAGACTTTGGCAAGAATTCGACTTTCGCCTTTTGCGCCTTTGGTTAGGGTCAGTCGCGAAACTTCGACTTTGCGAGTTTCGGTTTCACCGTCGGGCTCGACATTGGTGAGTTCGATTTCAACGCTTTCGTCTCGCGCCATTTTTTTGTCGTTTGGGTAAATTCGTTTGGCCACTTCCTTGGCGAAATTATCTAGCGTGAGCTTTGTTGAGTCGACGGAGGCGGCACTCGGTAAACCATAAAGTGCTGTCGCAAGCGCGGCACCAGACGTGAGCATGACAATAACGATGCGGCTTCGCGAAGTGCCAGAGAGAACGGGGCTTGCCAGGACTGTTGCCGGATCTTTGAAGAGTTTCAGATTGCCTCTCACTGGGCCTCCTAAAAGGAATTGGGGAAATTGGTAGAGCATTGCGGGAAGCAAAACGAGATCGCCGATCATGCCAAGAATCATCGACAGTACCATGGCGATGCCAAACGACCGTGAAACTTCGAATTCCGAAAAACAAAGGCTAACGAATCCGGTGATCAGAACAAGGCTTGCCAATAGGCAAGACTGACCTTCTTGCCAGAAGGATTTCTCAACGAGTTTGCGCCACTGGCTATAACGTCGTTCGGCGGAAAGCTGGCCAAAGAATTGGCCAGAAAATTGGCCAGCCGAACGGTTGGAGGCATTTTCCATTTCTTCGGTCATCGCTTTCAAACGTTTTAAGAGATAGATCGAATTGATGAAGGCAAACCCCAGTGCGATGGTAAAGACGACAGCGAGGCCGGGTTTTACCGCAAACCCCAAAACAGAAAGTCCCGCGACCAGAACCAGTGGTGGGAGTACGCTTGGAATAATGGCCGCCACCGCCCAGCGGAGACTGCGAAACGCCACCGCGAGCACAAGAGAAATCGCCGCCAGAGCTTCCCAGAAACCTACCATGAGACTTTTTGCCAGCGACTGATTCATGCGATGAATGTAAGACCCCCAGCCGGCGACGGTAATTTGCGATACCGGAAGATCTGTCGTCGTTCTCAAAGTCCCGAGCGCGTTTTCGATAGCGGCTTCGGCCTCAGCGCTGGGCACATCTCGTAGGCGTACCTGAATGCGAGTTGAGCCGCCATCATCACGGAGGAAGTGTCGAAGCGGGTTTTTCGAACCCATTTCGAGCAGGGCTAGAAGTTCGCCTGTCTTAACGGTGGGCGCGAGTCCCAAGATATCGGGTACGCCGTACGCCATGGCGACGGCCGGGAGCTTGCGTATTTCCGCGAGGGCGATGGAAAGCTCGCCGAGACGTGTTTCGTCGGTCCAGGATTCGCCGTTTGCCGCGCTTTCCGAAGTAAGGCGCAGTTCAAATTCGACTGGAATCATGCCGCCAAGTTTTTGATCGACAGTTAAAACAGGCATTGCCGACGCCGTGTGGAGATCAAACAGTCTGTGCCCATAGTTGAGGCGCATTCCGGTGAGAAGCGAGCCGAGGATCAAAACAGAAAAAATCACCAGCGTGGGTTTGGCGTTTCGAGTGAAAAACAGAGTCCAGCGCGCATGTCCGCTGACGAAGCGACGAAGGCGAGGCTCGGGTGCCAGCATAAGAACGCCAAAAGCCACGGCCGTGGTTGTGATCCAAAGAACGATCGAACTCGCGGCGACCGTCCAACCGAATTCCTTCATGGCGTCGACAGGTGAGGCGACGAGAACAAGGAACCCAAGACCCGTTGCGATTGAGACCACCAGGTTTGGGAAAAACAGACGACGAAATGAAATCAACAGGGCTTGGTCTTTGTCGGCGTCTTTTCGAACCTCAAGGTAGGTGAAAAGAATGTGCACCGTAAGCGAGAGCGTTTGAACGGCGATAACGATAGGAAGACTTAAGGACAATATCCCGATGCCGATTCCAAGATGGCTTAACGTACCGAGAACAAGAAGATTGGCGAGGACCGCGGTAAGGATCGCGATAAGAAAGCCGGTGATTCCCGAAAACAGAACGACAAGAGAGGCGGCGGCCACGAGGATGCCGAATCCGCCGAGAGTTGAAAACTCGCGATTGAGCACGTCGGACATTTCGGACTGCAAAAGCGAAACGCCCGTCATTTCGTGCCGAGAAATCGTGCCGATGAGTTCTTCTTGTTCAAGTGTTTGGCGAGTCGTCGCAGCCACGCCACTGGCGACGTCTGTCGATTCAACGGTGATCAAGAAAGAGGCGAGCTGGCCATCTTTTGAAACAAGAAGTGGCGATACGAGAGAGCTAGCGGCGGCGAGGTCTTTCCAGTCTTGTGCGCCAAAATGATCCGTCATCTTTCCGATGCGAAGTTCCTGATTCTGCGCGGAATCGGCCTTGTGACTAGACGCATGAACTGTTTCAAGAGTTGCGAGACTCATCACACTCTTCACATTCGGAGTCGAGGCGATCTGGGTCGAGATTTTCGAAAGTGTTTCAAGTGCGTTCGGCGTGAGCCAGCCTCCGTCTCGATGTGCGACAGCCACGATCGTGGTATCTGACGAGAGTCGGTATCGTTTCTTGAGCTGTTCATCTAATTCGAGAGCTTTGTCGGTTTTGGCTAAGAATCCTGTCAACTCGTAGGTCAGTTTCAGGTTTTTCAGTTCCGTGCCGGCAAATGACGCTAGACCCAAAAGCACGATAGTACTGACTGCGAGCAATTGGCGAAGATTGCGAATTGTGAACCTTCCGAAATGATTACTCACAGTACTTTCTCCTTCAGAGCTCGACGCCGATGAGTTTCTTGGACGACGTCGATCACGAGAAATAATTCGGAGCTAAGAGCGGTGAACTTAAGAGAGGATTTCTACACAATTCGAAATGCGACCGCTGCCGCAGGCCGCGTCACCCATGGCAACGTCGTGGCGGTGTTGTTGGTCGCGATGTTATTGCTTGTGCCGTCGCGATCTCTAGGGGCGGAAGGGCTTTATTCGACGGAAGTTCCAGTTCATGTCGCGTTGCCTTCGTCTCAGAATGCGCTCGATCAAAGTCTCCTCAAGATTTTTTCGCGTTCTCTGGAATCAGGTCTCAGGTTTCAGGAAACGATTCCGGATATTGAACTGAGTGATCCCTATCCGATGAAGATCTCAGGTGTCGAACTGCAAGCAGCGGTGCGTGGTCGTGCCGGCGTTGATGGCAAAGGGCCGTGGCTTGAGGGTTGGATCAACGCTCTTGAAATCCGCATGCAGAAACTGGTGATCGACACCGTGATTGTGCGCGAGATCGCGGGTGTGCGGGCACGCATTCAGCTTAAGGCCACTTGCCAGGATATGATGGTCAGCTGGGGGGCAAAAGAAGTTCCGTTTTTCGCTAGAACTCGCCTTCACGCAGAAGAAAAACGCCCGCGAGTCAGTTTTGACCAGTTCTCGCTTTCGATGTTGTATGACGAACCGCAAGTCGTACTTCGTTGCGAGGGACCTCTTGGCGTTGAAGACATGATGCGAACCGAGATTTTAAAGGCCGTTCTCAGTCGCTGGACGGACCGTTCTTTTTTAGATGATGTTCAGGCTCATCTGGAGAACTCGGTGAGCGATGCCTTGCTGCCAGGAGGAAAAGGCTTTGCGGGCTTCCGTACGGTTTCGTACGAAAAGACGGCCAGCGGAGCCCGCCTAAAAGGGGCTTTCAAGGTTTCTTTGGATCGCCCGATCGTTGAGGTCCCGGTTGCTGACTTCCCGATTCAGACGCAGGTTACCGATGTGCTGACGATTAGCGTTGCGGTGGCGAATCTCGAATCTTTGGCGCAGTCTTATTTTGCACCGGGTGTTTGGAGCAATTGGACTTTGGGGCAAGAGGTACAGGGATTTCGTGATCTGATGGATTCGAGATTCAAGCAGTTCTTCGCATTCCCGGATCTAATGCGTTATCCGAAGAATGCGCCCTTTGCATTTTCAACGACGATGGCGAGTCGTGTTCGTTTGGCCTGCGACGCCGGTTCGCGACAGCTTGAAGCCCGCGCCGATATAGGAAGCTGGATGGTCTTGCAGCAACCTCAAAACTCGGGCTCCCTTGGTCTGAAGCCGATCGTGTATTTCAGTCTTCCGTCGCGACTTCGCGCCGGAAAAGACTTTCAGCCGCGTGTGTTGTCGATGAGTTTGAGTTCGAAGTTTCATGAGAAGTATGTCAGCGAAGAAAACCCGAGTACGAGCATCGCTCATGACACGATTTTAGAAAGCCTTCAGCCCGAGTTCGAAAAGCTCTTGGGTCAGTCGGTGAACGAGTTCGGCATTCTGCAACTGACTCGCGGCCTCGAACTTGACTGCGACGCCGCATCCGGCACCGCTGTCATTCGCGTGATTCAATAGTGTTAAAAAATCGCGGTGAGTTTTAGTTGAGCGCCGTCGTTTCGTGCGAATGGCGAGAGCGGACCGCGTTTGCCTGACTCCATGAGATTAAATCCAAAATCCATCGTGAGAGAATCCGTCAGTGCAAGACTTAGCGAAGACATTCCAATGGCGGTCCATCCATCCGTTTGCGAACCTGGAGCGTAGAGTCCGCCGACTAGGAGCGAGGAGCTATCGCCTAGCGGGTAGCGCCAGCCGAGAGCAAACGCGCGGTCGAAGAGTGAGGACATCGACGCTAAATCGTTTCCCGACTCTGCGCTGTCGCTGGTTTTTACGTCCAGACGTAACAGGTTCGCGTAGACTTGCGCGAGCAGAGTGCTGGCGCCGATTGATTTTTCGTAACCAATGGTGAGATCCGTGCGGTCGCGGGCCAGGTCGCGGCCAGCGTAAAGCCGTTCGGTGCGTGCAATTTGAAGACGTAGCAAAGATGTCGCAAACGACTTGGTGAAGCTTCCGCCAAAGTGACGTTCACGATAGTAAACCTCCGTGAGCTTGATCAGCGGATCGGCTTGGATCTGCGTGCGATCTGATTGTGGAGGCACGGCCACGACGGTGCCCGAAACTTCGGGACGCACGTTTGGAAACGCGCCGGCGCCTTCGTCGTATTGCAGAGCTGTTTCCGTCGAGTCGGCGCGAAACACGATACGTGCGCCGTAGGCATGACTTAGGCTGCCGTCGAGTTCTTCGTGACCGAGATACTGGTAAACGAGTTCGCGCGGAAGTAGAAACTCTGCTTCCGAGAGATTCGGGACGTAGACTTCGCGGGGAAGCCAGGTGCTTTTTTCGGAAGGCAGAATCGAGAGCTTTTTCCTGGGGATATAGAAGGCCTCGAAGTTTGCGGAGACCTCACGACCAGGTTTTGAGTACTGCCAGAGCAGCATGGGGTCACCGCGCTTTTCCGATGAGATCGGATTTTCGAATCGGCGCGAGTTGACCTGATCGAGCGGGTCATAGAGATCGAGAATTCCCCAGCGAAGAGTCGAAGTGCCCACGCGAAATCGATGACGACGAATGCGGTACTCAAGCGCCAGCTCCTGTTCTTCGAAATAGTGTGGCGAACCGGATTGATTCCAGATTTTATTTTCGTCGCCGACGAGGTATTGCCCGGAGACTCGCGTCGAAAGTGACCAGCGGCGTAGCTGCCGATTTTTTAACGAGAAGTCCAGAAGCGGTGATATCCATGTTTCGGAAGAGCGGGCCTGGCCGGTCGCATCGGGAAAAAAACGCCCCTCAAGGCCCAGTTGGCCCTCGGCCTCCACTTTCCAATCCCGAGCCTCGCTTACCTGCGGCAGGCCGGAGACCACAATAAGGCAGGCAAGGATTGCGAACATACGTGAGGCCATCTCTTCATCTTAAAGAGCCATGCGCCGCAGTCAAAATGAATAGTTGACGCTCACGCCCTGACGCAGGTACCGGAATGAGCATGGCAAACAAAGATGTCTTGAAATTCATCGCTGGTTTCCGCAAGTTCCACGACCGCTATTTTAACGACGATGACTCTGTTTACCGCCGAGTCCTTCAGGCAGGCCAATCGCCTAAGACCATGATTATCGCGTGCAGCGATTCGCGAGTCGACCCGGCGATGCTCTCCGGTGCATCTCCCGGCGAGATCTTTGTCGTGCGCAACGTCGCCAATCTTGTTCCGCCGTTTGAGGTGCAGGGTAAGTTTCACGGGGTCAGCTCGGCGATCGAGTTCGCTGTCGAAAATATTCGCGTTGAGAACATCATCGTTCTTGGCCATAGACAGTGCGGTGGGATTCGGGCGCTCATGTTGAATCAACACAAGCCGACATCGAGTTCGAGTTTTGTGAGCCGTTGGATGGAGATCGCACGTGATGCGAAAGAGAAGGTGCTTGCCGCCAACCCTCCTGCGACGACCCCCGAGGAAGAAGATGTTCTTTGTCGTCACTGCGAGCTAGAATCGATCATCGTTTCAATTCAAAACTTGAGAACGTTTCCGTTTATTCAGGCCGCGATCAAAGAGGGTCGTCTGACTCTTCACGGAGTCTACTTTGATCTGGAGTCGGGCGAGCTTTCGCAGTTGAACGATCAAACAGGGACATTCGAAAACATCCCCGTTTAGATATATCGCTTTCTCGTGCAAGCACTTCGAAAGCTGTCGAGCGTGCAGTGGCACGCTCGAATTCTTTTCTACCGCTTCTTCGCGCAAGCGTTTCAGAAGCTTTCGAGCGTGCAGTTGCACGCTCGAATTTTATACCGCTTTCTCGCGTTTACTTGGTGGCTTCGTCGCTGACGGCTTTGAAGTAGGCTTCGAAACCATCGCGGAAGTCTTTGACTGTGTGCAGGTAGCTAACGTCTGGCGTGACGCCGTTGTTTTCAACGAAGTCGGAATCTGCGTATTGGCCATCAGCTTTGAAGGCTGTGAAAAGACCGCGAGTGAGGTTCAGTGACGAGCGGCTAAATGGAAGGTCGATGACCTTCTCAACGCTGCCGCCGAGACCGGACGTGCGGTTGCCGAAGAGCTTTCCAAGGCCGTTGGCTTTAACCAACATGGGGAACGAGTCGCCACCCGATCCGCAGAGCTCGTCGATCAAGACGAGAACAGGCTTTGTCCAAACAGCGCCGCCTGGAGCCGGAGGAAGAACTTCGCGAAGCGAGAAGCTAAAAGGATTGCGTGTCAGGCGAAGGCCGGCTTCGGAGTCACGCTCGAGGCCTTTTGCCAGCGAGAGAATACGTGAGCCAGTCACCGTCGAAGCCGTTACCGCATCAAGCCCTGTCCAGAAGTTGATGAGGCGTGTGAACCACAGGCGGTCCGTGTTTAAGAACTGAACGAATCCGTTTAAGCCTTTCGGTGCAAAGAGCTGCGCAAACGACTCTGTATAAGTCGCGATTCCGCCAGGATTGTGCGTCTGATCGATGATCAGTGTGTCGGCGATTGGTTGGTACTGTTCGATCAAGGCCGAATACATCGCGAGATTCACCGTGAAGTCGTCTGGCGAGTAGTGCGGCTGGCGAAGCATCAGAACGGTTTTGCCGTTGTGACGGTAGAGTGCCGCCCAGAGGTTTGGAAGTGTATCTGGAATCTTGCCTGGTTTCGAAGGAGCCGGAGAGAAGACGTCGAGTTCACGCTCCCAAAGGTTGAAGAAGCTCTGAACGCGTTCGCGCTCTGGTGTGACCATGGTCACAGCGAACTTCTTCTTAAGCTTCGGACTCCAGTACCATGGGCCGTCGCCGCCCATGTCGCCGACGCTTGTCGAATCGGATGTCATTTCAGCCGCTTGAACGGCTTGAAGACGTTCTGTCAGTGTGGCCGAAGTCAGTGCTTTTTTGCCGAGGAACTTTTCGGCGAGGTGGCTGTTTGCTTCGTCATCGGTGTTTTCATCCGATGCGTCGGAGCGTGGTACGAGTTCGGTGCGCTGCTGTGGGCTTGTTTTTTTCCAAGCGATGCGGGCCATAACCTTGCGACCGTCTGGTTTCGCGAATTCGATCTGAGCGAATTCTTGCGTGGGCACAAGCTCTGGAATGTAAGAAGGACGGAAGAGGAAATAGAAAATCATGTGGCGATCGCTCTCGGCGTTCGCGAACCACGTGTATTTGAGGATCGTCTTAAGAGCGTCTTCTGGCGTGACGCCGTCGACAGAGAGAAGTTCGTCGCCTTTCGCGAGACCGTAAGGCGCAAGCGATGGGTTGACGGTCGAGAAGACGAATTTGCCTTCAACCGGCATGACGATCGCGGGGATCTCGAAGCGCTCGCGAATTGGCATCGAGAGCGAAACGTGACCGTCTTCGAGTTTACGAAGAAGCTCGAGATAGACCGAGAACTTGTCGTTGTCAGATTTTGCCGTCGCAAGTTTTGAGCGGATCGAAGCGGCTTCCGATTCGAATTTGTATCCGAAGCGGCGCTCTTTGTACTCCAGTGGGCCGTAGAGCGATTGAATAGCGGCGACCATCGAGTCGTAGTCCGCCGTGGCTTCGGCTTGCGAAAGAGGGCGAATGGCTTCGCTCTGTTCGCCGACAACGGATGTGTCTGATGTTTGTGAATTGAACGAGCAACCTGCGATCAAAGTGATCGTGATCAAAGCTTGAACGAATAGAAACGGACCCCTCATCATCTGATTCCCCTCTCAGCTGAATAGGCGATCAAGCTCCTCTTTTTGGGGGCGCATGGTCAATGGAATATATTTCAACTCCAGATGGGGCGATTGCCGCGAAACTCCTCACAACTGTGCCGTACGACGTCCTGCAGTTTGGAGCTTTTTTCGTAAAGACCTCGAAACCTGGTGAAGGCGGGGCCATTGGCGACGATTTTTCGAAGATTTTGAAACTCTTGGACGTAAAGGTCGCCGGCGGCTTGCTCTTGATGAGGGCCGGTTGGGATTCTGGCCGTCGAGACAGTGTCGATGAGTTGCAGCAGTGCCTCTTTGGCAGGTCGCGTTTCTCCCCAGTCACTGACGATGAAGTCAAAGTCCAAACCGTGTCTTGTCGCTCGCCACTTGTTTTCTCGATATTGCCAATCCGACGGGGTCTGAACATGTTGACCGTCGCGAAGCTTTTCCAAGAAGTGAGCGGCCATGGCGTGTTTGAGCGCGGCCACCGCGATATTTTCTTGTAGCGTCGGCATGATGTCGCAGACGCGAATCTCCAAGGTTCCGAAGTGAGGGCTGGGGCGAAGATCCCACCAGAGGTCCTTTGGTGATCCGATGGCTTTCGAGGCGAACATGCGGAAGTAGAGATCTTCGAATTCGCTCCAGGATTCGACCATGATTGGATGGCCGCCGGTTGGCGTGGACTCGAAGAATGTCGAACGCGAGGAGGCCAAGCCGGTGTCGTCACCATGCCAAAACGGTGAACTTGCAGAGAGGCCAAGCAAAAGCGGTAAGTGATACATGAAGGCGTTCATCACGTGAATCGACGCCTCTGCGTTGGGCATTCCGATATGGACGTGAAGGCCGAAGATCACGAGTCGCCTTGCGATCCATTGGTTGCGATCCACGAGTTCCGTGTAGCGAGGCGCGGGTGTAAGAAGGCGATCCAGGTAAGAAGCGAAAGGATGAGTGCCGGCGGCCGCCAGTTGAGCGCCGCGTGTTTCACAGGCTTGGGAGAGCACTTTCAGCGTCGCCGAGAGATCGCGTTCGGCCTCTTTGGCCGTACGACAGATTCCGGTTTCGACTTCGATCATGCTTTGAAAGATCTCGGATTTGATTTTATCCGAGTCGCCTTTTACGGCTTCGAGAAGATCCGGCGCGCATGGCAGAAGATCCTGGTTCGTTGGATCGATCAACTGAAACTCGAGTTCCACGCCCATTGTGAGCGGTTCGCTTTTGCCGAATTCCAGGCGTTCGCGGCGATGCGAGAGGGGTCTTGGTTTGCGCGATTGTTTTCTGGCGCGTGCGCTTTGGATGAGTGCGCTTAGTAGAGGTGCGCTTGGCAAAAGCTGATCGACTTGCTCGCTTTGGACGTGGAACTCCGGGTGCCATTGCACTCCGAGCACGAACGAGTCGCTCTTAAGCGAGACGGCCTCGATGATGCCATCGGCTTTCGAGATCGCCTCGATTTGAAGCCCGTCGCCGAGTCGATCGATGGCCTGATGGTGAATGGAGACCACGTCGCGACGAGTTTCATCGCCGTAGATGCTTTTCAGAATGCCATCTTCGACGAAGTCGATGGGGTGATAGAGTTTTTCGTAAAGCTCCGGGTTCACGTGTGGCGACGCCTCGGGTAGGCGCGTGGCGATATCGGAGATCAGCGTCCCGCCAAAATAGACGTTTAGAAGTTGGTGACCGCGGCATACGCCGAGAACGGGTTTGCCGAGGCCATGAAAAGCTTTGATGAGCGCCAGTTCATAGCGGTCGCGGATCAAATCGACACCGACGTCGGTACCGCCTTGTAAAATCAGCGCATCGAGTTCTCGCGCGTAATCGGATGGATCGATGTATTCCGACGGAGTCGAACTCTGACCGCTGACAGAGGGAATCATCAGACTCAAGCCGCCGAGATCTGTCACCCAGTGTGAAAGAGATTGCTCGAGATATTGTACAACGCGGTCTTGAACACCGAAGTCGGTATGGAACTTGTATTGGAATCTTGGCGAAATGCCGACCTTTATCGGTCGGGCTTTCATGGCGCTCGGCGCGGCATTAGAAAAGTTCGATGTCATGTATAAGTGCTAGTTCGCCTTACGGCCTTTTCTCCAGTCTTAACGCTCTGTTTTATATATTCAAAATTCGTATGGGTGCTAACGAAATAATCGATTTTTTATTTATGTCCAAATCCGAGATACTACGCATAACCAAGGAGGTTGAGAGATGTTCAAGACAGTCACTACCTACCGGGATTTCGAGTCGCGCGAGCACTTGACTAGCTATGTGGAGGAGCAGGTCCATGCCGCGTTAGCGAAATACATCGAGCGTCACGACACGAGAGTGGAGGTGACTTTGAATCACGATCGAGCAACAGCGGCGAAGCTGTTTCACGTCGGGATTTCCTTGAAGCCGGCGCATCGCGCGCCGATTCATGTCGATAAACAAGCGGGAAGCTGGCATGCAGCGGTCCGCGATGCAGTGAAAACGGTGGAGAAGATACTCCGTCGTGATCACGCCAAACGTCTTTCACGCAGACGCCACCCGCGTGGATTGGAGCTAACAGCGTAAACGCACACGCGAAGAAGCGGTATATAAGTTCGGGCGCGCAACTCGCACGCCCGACAGCTTCTGAAGTGCTTGCACGAAGAAGCGATATGTCAGTTCGCGGCTTCTTCTAAACGGCGCACTAGCGCCGACAAAAAATGATATTGCGGCTCTTGAGCCGAAAGACTTCTCGCACTGAGAAACAGGCGATGACTCCAGAGGGGCTCTCGTGAAACGATAACAGCCCCTCTTTCTTTTTCCCTCGCGATGTAGGCTTCAGGTAAAAACGCGAGTCCCATTCCGTCGACGGCCGCACGCAGAAGTGCGCCCATGACGTTGCTCTCGAAAGCGATGTGCTTTCGAACCTTTTTTCGAACAAGAAACTCATCGGTCTCCCAGCGTAGGCGCAGATCTTGGGCCGCGATGACAAGTCCTATACGATCGTCGTTGAGAACGGTTTTAAAGCTGCGATGAAGTTTCGGGCTCATCACGCCTTTTACGGGCAGACGAATTTCCGTCAGGGTTTTTATCGATGGTTGCAGAGCCGGATGCGAAGTGATGATGGCATCGAGATCTCCCATCTCAAGCCGCGCTACGAGCTTTTCGAACGGAAATGAGACTTGCGTGATAACGGGCCGTCCAGCGTCGCTGCCTTTGAAGAAATGACCGATAGTTCGACTCACGACATCGGTGACGAAGGGACGTTCGATGTCGGGGGAAACCCCGATAGCAAACGTGGTGTGGCCGAGGTGCTCTTTTCTAGAGAGAAAGTGGTCGAGCTCGTTTGCGGTCTCAAACATCTTTCGACAAATTTTAAAGATAGCCTGGCCATCGGTAGTCAGCGTGAGACCTCGACCTTCGCGAGCAAATAGCGTTAGGCCGAGGTGAGACTCCAGAGTTTTTAGCTGCGTGCTGAGGCTGCTTTGCGAGGTGTTAAGCTGACGAGCGGCGAGTGTTACGCCGCCGAGCTTTGCCACCACATAGAAGTAATAAAGATGATTAAAGTTTCGCATGCTCTTTGTTTCAGCGACTCCGGCCGCTGAAACAAAGGCTAGAACAGACTCGGAGCCGAAGCAAACTCTGGCGCACGCGACGGATAGAGCTCGGCGTACGAATGTACGGCACCCGTGTCGCCTCGTCGAAGAATATGTCGGCGATGCAGCTGATGCGGGCTTTCAAGCCCGCAGGCCCCCAGAATTTCGGCGAAGGCGCGGATCGTATTCTCATGGAAGTTGGCGACGCGCTGGCGTTTATCTGTAACCACGAGGCCGACGGTAAGGTTGGGATCGTTGGTGGCGACTCCGGCCGGGCAGTGGTTGGTGTTGCAGCGCCGTGCTTGAATGCAGCCAAGAGCCAGCATCATTCCACGGGCCGAGTTGACGGCGTCAGCACCCAGGGCAAGGGCCTTCATCAAATGAAACCCGGTTACGACTTTTCCGGATGTGATAAGGCGCACGTGTTTTTTGATGTCGTAGTGTTCGAGCAGATCGCGTGCGATCGTGAGGCCTTCGACCCAAGGCATGCCAAGCGAGTTCGTGAACTCAAGAGGTGCTGCCCCCGTGCCGCCTTCGGCGCCGTCGATGGTGATGAAGTCAGGGTAGGTGTCGAGGTTTTTCATGGCACGACAGATAGATGCGAATTCCGCCGGATCTCCGATGCAGATTTTAAAGCCGATCGGTTTTCCGCCGCTGAGTTCGCGCAACTCAGCGACGAACTTGATGAGGCCATCGGCCGAGGAAAATTTCGAATGAGCAGGTGGCGAGATAACGTCTTTTTTAAGAGGCACGCCACGGATCGCCGAGACCTCGGCCGTCACTTTGGCCGCAGGCAGGATTCCGCCGTGAGACGGCTTTGCGCCCTGGGAGAGTTTGATCTCCACCATTTTGATATGCGGGTGTACGGCACGTTCGCGGAACTTTTCGGCCGAGAATGTGCCATCGAGATTGCGACATCCGAAGTACCCCGTGCCGATTTGCCAAACGATGTCTCCACCTGGCTCGAGGTGATGAGGCGAGACGCCGCCTTCGCCGGTGTTGTGGTAAAAGCCGCCGATTTTAGCTCCGCCGTTGAGTGACTGAATTGCTTGGGCGCTTAGCGAACCGTAGCTCATAGCAGAAATGTTGAAGAGGCTTGCCGAGTAGGGTTGACGACATTGGTGATTGCCAATCGTCACACGCAGGGATTTTGGGTCGATGTGTTTAGGGACCAAGGAATGCTGGGCCCATTCGGCTCCCTGTAGGTAGAGATCGCGCTGTGTTCCGAAAGGAACTGTGTCGAGCTGTCGTTTGGCGCGTTGGTAGACAACGGAGCGAAGTTCGCGAGAGAAGGGAGCTCCATCGGTGTCATTTTCGACGAAGTATTGTTGAATCTCGGGTCGGATCTCCTCGAAAAAGTAGCGAAGCATTCCCAGTATCGGATAGTTGCGCAAGATCGCCTTCTTGGTTTGAAAGGCGTTGTGCATGCCCATACCGACGAGCGGGAGCAAGAGAAGATAGATCCAGTAAAATCCGGGTGAAACCCAGTGACCAAGACCTGCGACGAGAGCGACGAGAATTCCGGATAGGACAAAAAACAAGTTGCGCATAGTTGGCAGTTTAGTGGTCGGTAAATCGACGGATCAACCTCGATTCTGTCTGAAGTTCGATATAGAGCCTTTGGGCGGTTCAAACTGAGGCGACTTAGGCCAATATTTGCTTAACCTTTACTTTCGGTATCCACCATAGTGCCTTAGGATAAAGAGAGTACAGTGCACAGCCGTTCCCGGGTTTCTTAGTTATTGGGTCTAGTTCTAGGGTCAAGAAACAACGCTGAAGGGAGACGTTATGAGCGCATTGAATAGCCAGTCCCCAAAAGACATAGCAAACGACTTAAAGGATCAATTCGTCGGACAAATTGTTTCTTTCCACTGCGTGGTCAAAGATCGCTTGGGGCATGTTTTGAGTTCCTCGTTCAATCAGAATGTTTCAACGGGCGATAGTCCGAATGGACAGTTGGTCGGATTTTCTCGCGGTATGCGCGACTTGAAAGTGGGCGAGCGTCGTCGCATTTTCGTCGCGGCGGATGAGGCTTACGGATTTTACGATCCGAAGAAGATTGTCGAAGTTGATCGTGAAGACTTGCCGGCGGATTTGCGGGTAGGAGATGTGGTGTCGATGGCTCTGGAAGAGAGTTCTTCGATGACGCAGTTTCGTGTGGTCGAGCTCGAATATGACAAAGTCATTCTCGACTCGAACCATCCGCTTGCGGGCCAGGATTTGATCTTTGAGATCGAGGCCACGGCAGTGAAGGCGGACACAGACCCTTCGGATGAGAGTGAATCGTCGGAAGAGTCGACAGATCCGGAACTGCGCTACCACTGAGGAATAGCGAGCCCGTTAGAAATAAAAAAGGCGAAGCTTAAAAAGCTTCGCCTTTTGTTTTTGGATGAGACGTCTGAAATCGACGTCTCATCTCGCGTGCTTAGCCGAAGCTTCGCTTAGGCGAAATTACCAGCGATTTCCACCGCCGCCGCCACCGCCACGGCCGCCGCCGAAGCCGCCACCGCGTCCGCCGCCGAAGCCACCACGACCACCACCGCCGCCGCCGAAGCCACGACCGCCGCCGCCTTCACGGGGAGCCATTGGTTTCGCTTCGCTAACAGTCATCGCACGGCCTTCGTACATCGCGCCGTTGAACTTTGTGATTGCAGAAGCTGCTGCTTCGTCAGTTTCCATTTCGATGAAACCGAAACCTTTGCTGCGACCAGTTTCACGATCAGTGATGAT
Organism: Bdellovibrionota bacterium; assembly: GCA_963170185.1. Lineage (GTDB taxonomy): Bacteria > Bdellovibrionota > Bdellovibrionia > Bdellovibrionales > JAMPXM01. The sequence continues at coordinate 95,590 of CAUJGS010000040.1, read as the reverse complement.
TTTCACCGATGTGACTGTTCCGCACTCAGAAAATGAATCTGTGAGTGCTTGTTCTGTTGCTGAGTACGGGAGATTTCCAACGTACAACTTCTTACCCATAAGACCTCCTTAAGGCTTGGGGCCACTTCGGAGGATTGGGCAGCATGCCCGCAGACTTCTCGAAGACCGGCTAAAATTCTGCCATGAACCTTATCACATCCCGTATTAAAGGGAAGGTTTCGTGTTGGAATTCGAGGCAAACGGCCCGGATCGATTTTATCAGACTTAAAAACCAATTAATAAGAGTTGGGCAAAATCCGGGCGTTGGCGCAGGTCTTCACAGTGTTTAAGGCGGAGGGCAGACAGCCGGATTGCCAGTCAGGAAGCCCGTTGTGAGCGTTCCGCAGGCAGGCGAAGTGCCGCGAGAAAGAACACCGTTATTGGTCAACGTTCCGGTCACGGCGAGATTGAAACCATTCATATTGTAAGTCGATGTGGCGGAGATGTTCATGTTTTGGCGTGGAGAGATCGCGCTAAGCTGGGTGACCGTCGCACTTGTTTTGCTGACGGCAAGAGTTCCGTTTCCGAAGGTCGTGGTCGCGGCCTGGGTGATCGTGGAGTTCGTAGGTCCCTCTAGCGAAATCGTCGCGTTGCCGTTCCATGCGGTTCCTCCGGTCGCCGCGAAATTTCCGCGAACGCGGATCGTTCCGTTGTTCAAACTGGAGGAAGGTGACGTCGAGCTTAGATCGAGGTTGCCGTTTACGTTGAGGTTGCCGTTGATATTGAACGAGACGAGGTCGTGGTTGTTCATTGAACTGATGGTGACGTTGTTCAACGTGACGCCAGGAGCGTTGAATGTGTAGGCCGAATTGTAGGTGCCTAGCAGTGTAACTGACGGGGCGGCGACCGACACGCTACCCGAAGTATGCGTGAAGCCGTGGAAAAGAACGGGCGTTCCGGTGATGGAGACCGTGCCACCCGTCGAGGCGATATCAAGATTTGGAACGTGGGACGTGGCGGTCGTGGCGTTGACGGTTTGGTTTCCGCTTCCCACGAGGCGAACGGCCATCGTACCGATGTAGTTTGAGGCCTGCACGTTGACGTCGCCGTGAACAGAGAAAGTTCCGCCGTTGATAGTCCCCGAGGCCGTGGCGTTGACGCGTTGGAAGCTGAGGTTCCCAAGTACGGTGGGGGTTCCGGTTACGTTAAAAGTGTGCGCGTCGAAGCCGGTGTTGCTGTAGAACGTGAGGTTTCTAAACGTGGTAGTACCAAGAGCGAGGGCGCGGGTTGTCTGATAGGCTGTCGTGAACTGCCAAGTTCCGTTGTTGTGCTGAAATGTATTGGCGATGGTTACGTTAGTGCGGGAGGCGAGAGTTCCCGACGTCGATCGGAAAGTTCCGCCTTGAAGAACTGCTGGGCCGGCTAGATCGATTGCGGCTTCCGAGCCTAAGAAAGTTCCTCCGTATTGACGAATGCCTTTGTTGCCGACAGAAATCGGTGCTCCGGCGCCTTGCGTGATTGTTCCCGAGTATCCGGCTTCCATGATGATCCCGCGCAATGTCGCAACACTAGGGACAAAGGCGTCACAGTTTGCGCCACAGTAGGCGCTGTTGAATACGACGAGGGCGTCGGCTGGAGGTGATTGCAGACCTTGCCAGTTGCCAGCCGTGAACACGTTTCCGTCGCCGGCGTTTCCTGTCCAGTTAAATGGATAGGTCGGATAACCTGGGCACTCCACAGTCCCCAAGAGAGACGTGGAACCAGCCGTAAATTCGCCACCGTTACAGCGAAGTGTGGCTCCGGCGCCGACGGCAAGCGAACCTCCCAAGGTGAGATCGTAGCTGTTGAGATTCATGAGACCCGATGTCACGTTGAGTCCCCAGGTTGCCGTCGCATAGGTGATATTGTTGGAAAGTCGGGCTTCTGCTCCGCCCGTCTTTGCGACAACGTTGACTGTATCTAGAAGGCGCGGATTGTCGGCGGTGGAAATTCGGGTAAGTGTGGCTCCACTCATTTGTAAGACGGCCGAGCCACGTTTTCCGTAGTTGGTGAAAGCTAGGTCGCCTTTTGCCTCGAGCACACCATTGTTGATGGAGCCCGGCGAAGAAGAGGTGTCGGCGAGTGTCAATGTGCTGTTGATTTTAACGGTTTCGCCGTTCAGGTTGATGACTGACTGAGAGCCGGTAAACATGACGTTGGCCCATTCGACCGTGCCTGGACGAAATGTGGCGTTTCCGGAGGAGAATCTTGCGATCGATGTTCCGGCATCGACATTACCGTTTAGGTGTGTTAGCGAGGCCACAAACGCAAGCTCACCGCTGAGGCTGGTGAGGCCACCCGATGTGTCGATTTCAACCGATGGGATCGCGGCGCCTGAGATGCCGGAGAATGATCGATCGGCAGTTCCAAGTATGCGGATGACGGTCGAGCCGCGCTTTCCTCGGGACGTGACGGCGATATTGCCATAGCTGAGAATTTGAAAGCCGTTGACACTTCCCTGGGCGGAGCTTGTGTCCGCTAAAGAAAGTGTTCCGAGAACGGTCATGTCGGAAAGTAAAGTTTGGTTGACGCCGTAGCCGCCGAAAGTGACGTCGGCATATGCCACTGATCCCGGAGTAATGGTTTGTTCGGATACAAACTGGAAGAGAGAAGCGGAGGCATCGACAACACCTGAGGTGTATGTGTAGGTTCCGCGAGGGCCGATGATTCCAGAGAAAGTGACGGTTCCTCCTGTCGATGCGACTTCCATTGGGGGCAGGCGTGGGTTGGTATCCAACCCAGTGATGACTTGATCGCCGCTGCCGACGATTCGAAGCAGCGTTGTGCCTAGTTTTCCATTGTTGCGAGTTGTAACCGAGCCACGGGCATTGATGGTCTCGCCATTGATAGTGCCTGAATTGCTATTGGTGTCGCCAAATTCGAGCGCGCCGTAGACTTCCATGGTGCCGGTCAATGTTGCAGTCGTACCGTAGCCTCGGAAGATCACGTTATTGAACGCGATGGGACCAGGCGTGATAGTTTGCGTGGCTGGGAACGCGAAGGTCGAAGCGGACGCATCGACGTTACCGCTTAAGTAGAGGAAGTTTCCCATGACGACTATGTCGCCGCTAAAGAACACCGTTCCGCCGGTAGAGGCGATTTCCAAATTTGGCAACCCTGAGTTCACGCTTGACGAAGAGACGGTCTGATCACCCGTATGAACGAGGCGCACGGTGCCGGTTCCGCCTTTACCATAGTTGCTAAGAGCGATATCGCCCGTGACATTGGCGCCCCAAGTTGCTCCGGAGTTCTGGGCATTCGCGGCCGCTGGATTTCCGTGGTACATCCAGATCCTCGTGCGAGTCGGGTAAGCGGCATAACTCGGAATATTGACCCAGACGTGCGAGGTCCCGGCAGAGTTCCAGTTCTCGATTTCGTAAGAGAGAGCGGTTCCGTCGTCGAGTGTGAATCTTAAGTCAGTTCCACCGGCTACAGTTGAAGCGTAGTCGATGCGAGTCGCATCCAGCGCAATCAAGACTGGGAAGTTCGTAAGAGTCGATGATGGACCTGAGAGTGTGATGGCGCGACGCTTGTAGAACTAGCGTGGATAGCGTGAGCGCGAGAACGCTCACCGCGAGCGTCCGTTTCGACGGGCTCGATGGGCGCTTCATCCACGTCTTGAACTGAGACGTAACCGATTTCCAATTCACAAGGCTTTATCGGCGAATTGTTAAAGAATTTCGAGAGGTGCGCGCGTCACAGATTGGGATTCTTTTTTTAAAAGACGCAGTCGAAAGGGCATTCCTTCGCCACAGCCGACTGCACTTCTCAAAAAGAGCAAACCCAAGGCCAGAAGCTGAAATTTCAGTATAAGCGTGTGTGCGAAATGGCGAGAGAAGAGACAGGAGTTTTGATTAGGGGTACTCGGTCGCCGTCAGGCAAGTGTCAGACTGAGTCGTTTTGCCGAAAAGCTAGACAAAGTATTTGAAATTCCAAGTGTTTGCCGATCGTCACAATCGCCATAAGAAATTCCAATATGTGTCGCTTTTGGCGGTCGTCAAGGTCGAGTCGCGAAAAATAAATTTCGAACTCTTCGCATTGACGAACGCGAAACTGAAAACACATTTCGGACATGAATGATTTAAGCATTCATGCATCGAAAAGGAGATGAACATGTCACGTATCAACGCACTCGATTTCTATCGCCCAGCAAATTCTATCTGGAACATGTTGGCGGACGTGGACGGCCTCTTTGATCGCTCGTGGCGTGGTTACGATTTGTCGAACGAGTCGGACCTCAGTCGGCCGACACTGGCGGCTTTCGCGCCTCGAGCTAATATCGAAGAGTCGGAAAGCGCCTATGTGCTCGCCTTTGATCTTCCAGGCGTAAAAAAAGAAGACGTGAAAGTTGATGTTCATGGGCGGGTTTTTACCCTCACCGGTGAACGCAAACACGAAGCCAAAAATGAAGAGGCAGGATTCAAGCGATACGAATGTGTCGCTGGAAAATTCTCCCGAAGCTTCACACTCCCCGAGGGAGTGGATGCCACCAAGGTCGAAGCGACACTCGCGGACGGAGTTCTGCGCGTCGTCGTACCGAAATCGGAGGCGGAGAAGCCACGCACGATTGCAATCAAATAACTTCCTTAACTCCCTCCCCCTAAACAACTGACGTCCTGTCAGTCCCCTGGGCCCCGCGGCGAAACTGCGGGGCCTTTCCTTTTTGGAAAACTAGGGCTAGGCTCGAATCGCTACTTAAGAGGGGGCTTATGCGTCGTTCGTGGATTGTTCGTGCAAAACAGCTTTCAATAGTTTTGGTAAGTGTTTGTTTGTTGATGCCGGCCATCGCGCGAGCCGCGACCTGCATGACTCCGTGGGGAATGCCGGTAATGGAAGGGCAGTTCGTGGTTGCATACTACGAAGACCGCCCAGGGCCGGGGCGTCGGTGCCAGTCGGAGATGAGATTTTGCAACAATGGTTTCTTGTCGGGGTTCTATCGCTATCAGAATTGCGTTGAAGACAACGGCTGTCAGGTTTTCCCATGGGGTTATATCCCGCACATGGGTTCGGTGACCGCGTATCGCAACTCGATCGAAACCGGCGGACGCCAGTGTGAGAGCCAGATTCGCTATTGTTCCTATGGCCATCTCAACGGTTGGTACACGAATCAGCATTGTACGGCGATGTGATGAAGCGACGGAGTCTTAATCGCGGTCTTGCCACGGTTGCCGTGGTTTTGTCGATAGCGGGATTGATCGCTATCAATGTCATTTGGCTAGATGGTCCGGCGGCACGGCACTTTCAGCCTCGGTTCGGTGACCCTTTGCATGTGATCGCCGCACGCTGGACGGACTTGGGGAAGGCGGAAGCATATTTCCTGGTCGCGGCCATTGCCGCGTTCGGAGCCTGGTTGCTTGGGCGGTTTTGGAAAACGCAAGAGCGAGTTCTGCTTAAAGTTCGCAACTTGGGCGTGCAGGCGCTGGCGATGTTTCTTTTTTCGGGGATTCTTGTTCAGCTGTTTAAACACATTATCGGTCGCAAGCGTCCTTACGCGGTTGCCGACCTCTCGCCTCATGAGTTTCATCCATTGACGACAAACTACGAGTTTCACTCGATGCCATCGGGGCATTCGCAGGTGGTGTTCTCGGCGGCGACATTCCTGACGATACTTTGGCCAAAGGGGTTGGTGCTCTGGTATGCCTTGGCGGCGTTGATTGCAGCGTCGCGAGTCATTACGCTGAATCATTGGATTAGCGACACGATCGCCGGTGCTTTTTTTGGAACGGCGGGCGCTTTGCTTGCGTGGCGCTACTTGCAGCGGACGCGGTTTCGAGTAGAAACGTTTCCGAATTGATCGAGGCGGTAAACGGATGGAGAAGACGATGAGAAAATGGAGTATTCGGATTGTCGTAGTTGCGATGTCGTTGCTTGTTGGGACGTTTGGGGGAGTTGAATTCGCCCGCGCGGATAGCCCTGGACCCTTTGGTCTTGGAATTATCATAGGCGACCCAACCGGGCTCAGTGGCAACTATCGATTGAGTCAGCAGCGTTCGATTGATGCCGCGGTGGCGTGGTCATTTGGTCATCATCGAGGGTTTGAGATTCATTCGGATTACCTTTGGCATCGGGCGAATCTGTTTCGGATCGAACGGGTGGCCTTTGATTGGCACTACGGCGTTGGAGCACGACTTATTAATGTCGAAGATCGAAACCTCTCCGAACGCACTTACTTTGGTCCCCGGATTCCGATCGGTCTTTCAACGGATTTCAATAAAAGCACATTCGAGCTTTTTGGCGAAATCGCGATGATCATGAATCTTGTGCCGGCAACGGCGTTGGATCTCGATTTCGGTTTGGGTGTTAGGGTTTATTTCTGATCGTCTCGACGTCGGGCCTTTCATATGAAACCAAGGTGGAGCGTGTCGAGATTGGCGACACGTTTCTCTTTTTGGAGATGTTGAAAGACGTCGATCAGACCATCGATCGTCTTTTTGAACTCTATCTTGCTCAAGGAAAGACCGAGTTATTTGAAGAGATGTGTCCTTACTTCGGGACACTGTGGGCCGCCGGTAAAGTTTTGACTCAAGACATTTACGATCAGTTGAAGTCGGGAGAGTTTCAGCGGCGACACAGTAGAACGGACCGACTTTTGGAGATCGGCTGCGGGCTGGCGTTGCCGTCGTTGCTTTTGTCGAGACATGGTTGGGAGGTCTCGGCGACTGATCTTCATCCGGATGTTCCGCTTTTTTTGGAGGCCAATCGGAAACACAATGGAGTCGAAGGATTACGGTTTGTTCCGTTGGACTGGCGAAGTCCAGCGCCCGACGAAGCCATGAAGTGGGACCTGATTCTTGCCAGTGATGTGCTTTACGATAAAACTCAGCCTCAGACGTTGAGTGAGTTTCTTGCCGGGCATCTCAGCGCAACGGGTCGAGCAATTGTGGCCGATCCTGGTCGTACCTACGTAGAGGGATTTTTCGAACTTCTTCGCAATCGCGGATTTGATGTGACAGTGGGGGGAATGTTTGGCGTTATCATAGCTGAAATTCGCCGCAAAGGAACTGTCCATCGTGAGAACGATTCGCCGACTTGAACGCCTAAATACTCAACTCAAAGAACTTCATAAGCGCCTCTTAAGCTGGCGGGCTATAGGGTTCAGCCTGGCAGTGGGTTTTTCGATTCTCGCGTCGCTAAAAGGCACTTCGGATCTGGTGTCGTCTTTGAGCTCTTCGGCGGCGGCCATTGCTTGGATCAGCTTCTTCATCATGGTCGTGATTCATCGTCTATCCGTGTCGCGCGGTGAGCGACTAAAATGGCGGATCGCCCTGGAGACTCGCATAGCAAGCCTTGAGAAGCTGGAGTCGACGGCGAACGTGGAGTTCAAAGACGAGCTTTATAGCGAGTTGTACTCGGCCGAAGAGCTGGCGCCGGCCAAGCGTTTGCTTCGTGATCTTGATATCGAACGCTATGTAGGTTTGTTCCCATTCTTTCTGTCGCGCGAAGGCCGCGGCAAGTTTCTGCGGTTTCTTACCATCCCGGTCAGTTCGATCGACGAGATTCGGCGTCGTCAAAATGCGATCGAGTTTTGGGAAAAGCACCCCGTGCTTCGTCGAAAAATTCTTCGCATCGCAACGGCGATGGAGCAGGAGATCGACGCCAAGGAGTTGCTTCGCCTCATCCGTCAATCGAATGCACCGGAGAACGGTGCGAAGTGGCTTTATATCGTGACGGCCGCGCAGGTCGCGTTTTACGGGCTATGGGTTGCCGGGTTGATGCAAGGAACAAAGCTTTGGGGTCTCATCGGTCTCGGCGCTCTTGGTCTTTCTTACTACTTGGCAGCGCGTGAGGTGGACTTGCTCTCTGCCTATCCACGCGCGATGTCGATTGGACGAAGCCTTCGGGCGCTGAAGGAGATCAGTCAGGTTTTGCAAAAAGTGGCCGGGAAGACGGTCGCCCAAGTGCCGGCGTTTCGTGAAGATCGTGCGCCGACCAAGCTTTTGCAGGAAGTGGAAAAAGCGGCGGGCGCTCTTGGCGTGCGACAAAACCCGATTCTTGCACTCTTGATCAACTTCATTCTTCCTTGGGATCTTTACTGGACGTTGAGATTTGATCGGGCTCGTCGAGGTGTCGAGTCGCAACTTCCGGATTGGCTCGAGACGCTCTCTGAACTCGAAGCATTTATTGTGGGTGCGGAATGGAATCGTGCGCATGGACGGACGCTGCCTGAGTTTATCGAAAACTCGAAGGGTGGTTTGCTGGATGCGACGCAGTTGGCTCACCCGCTTCTGCCGGCTGATCGCCGCGTGGCGAACTCGATCCGTGTCGACGGCTCGCAGCGCTGTCATCTTGTGACCGGGTCCAATATGTCGGGAAAGAGTACATTTCTGCGGGCGATTGGTCTGAACCTCTTGCTGGCTCAGGCCGGCTTGAAGGTGGTCGCGAGTCAGTTTCAGGTCTCTCGTTTGAGACTTGAAAGCTCCATGCGTCCAAGCGACTCACTGGCGGATGGTTTTTCTTCGTTTTATTCGGAAGTTTCGGACTTGGTGGAAATTCTAGCCAAGGCGGACGGCAAAGAAGTGGTCTTTTACCTGGTCGATGAAATTTTCCGAGGCACCAACAATAGGGAGCGTCGCATTGGAGCGGAGTCGGTGATCCGCGCGTTCTCCAAAACACGCGCGATGGGGATGGTCACGACGCACGATCTCGACCTTGCCGCTCTTGAAGGGCAAGTCGACGGACTTACCAACCATCATTTCCGTGATGACGTGATCGACGGCAAGATGACATTCAATTACGAATATCGAAAAGGTCCGTGCCCTTCGACCAACGCCATCAAGGTCATGCGAACGGCGGGGCTCGAGGTCATCGAGACCTGACTTAAGACTTTTGTCATATACCGATGTCATGGCCAGTTGAATCAGGGACTGGCCCAAAGTCGCGCCGAGTGAGATGAGCGAAAATATATCGCATGTATAGACATAGACGGCTTTATCGCGTCCAATAGCTCTCATGGAATTTAATGTTGTTTGGATTTGGGCGGCTGTCGCGACGGTTCTCCTTATCGGAGAAATGATGACGGCCACATTTGGTCTTCTTTTCTTCGGTCTCGCCGCATCTGTTACGGCCCTCGTGGTTTTGATCAAGCCGGATCTTGGTGTCGAGGTTCAGCTGATCATCTTCGCGGTGTTGGGACTTATGGGCGCCTTCTTTGGTCGCAAGTGGATCAAGCAGAAGCTTGCTAGCCGCGCGGCTCCGCCCATCGAAGTCGACTCGAACTCCGAGTTCATGGTGGATCGCGATATCGAACCGGGGGCCGAGGGCGCAGTGCTTTATCAAGGTGTTCCTTGGACTGCGGTCAATGACTCGAACGAGCCAATTCGCAAAGGTGATCGAGTCAAGGTGGCGCGTACGAGCGGAATCAAGTTGATGATACAAAAGGTGACAAGAGGTTGATGATGGGTGATTTGTCGGTTTTCGCTATAGTGCTTTTGGTTTTTGCCGCGGTCTTCGTCTTTAAGGCGATCCGCATTGTTCCGCAGCAAGAAGTTTGGATTCTTGAGCGACTTGGTAAGTTTCAATCGAGTCTTCAGGCGGGTTTGCATTTCGTGATTCCGTTTGTCGATGTAATTCGTTATCGCCACTCTTTAAAAGAGATCGTTCTCGATATCCCGGCTCAGGTTTGCATCACACGAGACAACGTTTCGGTTGGAATCGACGGTGTTCTCTTCTTCCGTGTCGTGGATCCTATCAAGGCAAGCTACGGAATCAGCGACTATATCCAAGCCGTCGTTCAGCTTGCGCAAACGACACTTCGTTCGGAAATCGGGAAGATCGATCTCGATCGTTCGTTTGAAGAGCGCGACAAGATCAACGCCGCCGTGATTATGGCGATTGACCAGGCGACGGAACCTTGGGGAGTTAAAGTTCTTCGTTACGAACTCAAGTCGATTCAACCGCCCAAAGACGTTCTTGATGCGATGGAAAAGCAGATGCGTGCAGAGCGAGAAAAGCGCGCGAACATCCTGACTTCTGAGGCGGATCGCGACTCGAAAATCAACCGTGCAGAAGGTTTGAAGCAAGAGACCATCAAGGGCTCGGAAGCTGACAAACAAAAACAGATCAACGAAGCCGAAGGTAAAGCACAGGCGATTCTCGCGGTTGCAAACGCGACAGCGGAAGGTCTTCGCCAGGTTGCCTCTGCGATGAATGGACCCGGTGGAGAAGCGGCTGCGAAACTGAAAATCGCGGAAGAGTATGTGAAGCAGTTTGGTCAGGTGGCGTACGATGCCCGCGCGATCATCGTTCCGGCAAACGTGGGAGATCCGACGTCGGTGATTTCTACGGCGATGGCTGTCATGGAAGGCGTTCGTTTGAACGAAACTCCCAAAGGTCGCGCGTAAGGCATCTCTTTTTGCAAATTAGCTATTCAATTAGCTATTCGGATTTAGCCCCGTAAAGTACGGGGCTTTTTTCGTTCCAGAATAAGAGAACGGAGCCATCTGGAAGGTTTCGGTTCAGCTTTACCGAGACGAGCTTGGCGCCGGTCGGTGTGAGCAGAGCTTGGGCGCACCGGAACTCATTGTGACTCGAGTATTGCGCTTCAGCCGTGTTCGCCGAAAGTGTCGTGTCAGGTGCATTTACGCGCTTTGCAGGTAGCAGGTTCGCCAGATGATGCTGCTGACGTAGCTCACGAAATAGTTCGACGAGCGACTCCTCTTTTGCGTGAGCGCGAATCTGAATAGTGACGCCGTAGCAGGCATTCGCTGTCGCGACTTGCGGAGCTGCAATTACGGCTAGAAATGTGACGATCAGACATCTCCAAAGCGTCATGACTTAAGAAGATTGCAGAGAGTGGGCCGTTTTAGAGGTTACGGCGTGGTCGTTCACGTCGAATTCGATAGGTCTTAGGTGCCCGTTCTTGTCACTTCGGGGACCCCGAGGGGCTTTTCACGGCTTGGTAAAATGCTCGGCGCCTTGTTAAATCGCGGTACGATGGGGAATTTCGCAGCACTGGAATTGCACAAAATGGCCGAGTTCGAAAGATGAACGTCGGGAGCGGTTTATGCGTTTTGTGCGTGGTTTGAAGAGAAATACCGGTGCTTGGTCGCGTTTTAATATCGGGCTCGGGCTTGCCGCCGTCGCGGCTGTAGCCACAGTCGGATGTTCGAAGCTCGATCTGATTTCGCAGTCTCGTGACTCTGTCGAAATGGATTCTCCCGAGATCACTCTCTCAAACTATCGGGATCGCAAGATCTCGATTGTCGTTCCGGCTGGCAGTCTCAATCCGACACTGAGCTGGCAAACGCTTTACAACAACATGCCGAATTCCACCAAAAAGGAATTTGCGTCCTACGCGAATGATCCTGCCGGTTTGAAAGCCGCGATCGAGAAGAAGTATCAAGCGGCACTTTTGAAGATCGCGCGTACACCGGGTGTTCTCGATGAAATGCGTAAAGCGGGACGCCTATACGGAATTGATCCGGTGACCATTCTTGGAACGATGATCGGTGAACACTCGTACAATGTCGGCGCCGCTGATATGGGGCAAGATTTGATCGCCTCTTGGACAGGCCGTTGGGCAAAGCGTTTTTTGTTGAACTCCGAAGACTTGCAAACGCTGATGAACTCGCCTCAGGTTTCAAAAGAGTGCAATAAACATTTGGCGGTGTCGCACGCGAACTATTGGGATTGCGTCGCCTATGCATGGAACAAGTACTTCATGGGTAACCCCAATGACGGCGTCGAGGAAGACAATATGGGGTTTAGAACGAAGTTCTTTAACCCAGTTGGTGTCGGCCTCACGTACGGACTCGGTCAGCTTGATCCGATTCGGGCGTTGATGGTGGCCGATCTGGTGAACAAGACAAGCGGTTTGCCGATGATTTCGGTGAAAGACCCCGAGGCACTTTACAGTGCGATTCTTGATCCTCTGTCGGGCGTTCACTACGTCGCGGCCAATATCACTCTTTATGTGAAGGCTTACATGGAAATTGCGAACTTCGATATTCGTTCGAATACGGGTGTCGTGGCGACGCTTTATAACTTCGGCAAAGAAAAGTCTTTCGCGAGAAAGAAGTATAACGAGAATGTGGCGAACCTTCGACAAAACCGCCCCATCGTTCCCCCTATGGAAAGCTATTATGGGTTTTTCGTGAACGAAAAACTTCCCGATCTAAAACGTCTGCTTGAGATGAACGACAACGAGGTGCGACAGTTTATTCGCACGCGTCGTTTGTACTAGGCCTTTAAGGCTTCTTGTACTTGCGTTTGGATTTGGCCTCGAGCTCAGCTTTGAGCTTGCGATAAGAGAAAAGACGGTCGGACGAGATCGTCCCGTCCTCGAGGGCTGCGCGAATCGCGCAGCCTTTTTCGTTTTCATGCTGACAGTTGGTGAACTTGCACCGAAGTGCAACTTCCTCCAGATCCGAGAACTCGTCTTCCACGCGAATTCCATCATCGGCCAGTTGTAGCTCGCGAATTCCGGGCGAGTCGATGATGACGCCACCCGATGGCAAAAGATAGCTATTGCGTCCGGTGGTTGTGTGGCGTCCCTTGTCGTCGTCGGTACGGATGTCGCCGGTGTTTTGCACGTTCTCTGTGAGCAGTGAATTGACGAGCGACGACTTTCCCACTCCGGAGGTTCCAAGGAATACCCCGGTGAGATGAGGCTTGAGAAAGGCCCTTAGTTGTTCGATACCGGATTGCGCTTTGGCGGAGGTGAACAGAACTTCGACCTCGTTTCCAAACCGTTCGATCACCGTCGCCCGTAGTTGTTCCAACACCGAGGGGTCTGTTTCCAAATCTGATTTGGTAAGAACAAGAGCCGTGCGGGCTTTGGAGTCTTTGGCTGCGACGAAGAATCGCTCGAGACGGCGAAGGTTGAAATCTTGATTGAGACTGGTTGTAACGAAGATCCAGTCGACATTGCAGGCCATGATTTGGATGTCTTCGGTTTCGCCAGCTGCCTTACGCCGAAGGCACGTCGCGCGCGGGAGAATAGTTTCGATTTGAGTGTTCTCATCCAAAACGACCCAATCGCCGACCGCCGGCTGGATGTCAGACTTCTTTCGAAGACGTCCTTTGGCTTCGGCGCGGTGTTTTCCGTTCTTCGAGACCACATCGTAGTAGTCTCGTTGTTCGGCGAGAACTCGGGCGGGATGATAGCTCTCTGGAGAGGACTTTAGGCCGATGACCGCGGCATGAAAGGCCGTATCCCATTCGTTTGTCCAGCCCCACTGAGTGAGGTCGTATGCTTGTGAGTCTGGTTGTGTGGTCAAAACTCTTATCGTCCTTTGTTCCGAACTGAATAATAGAGGCATGAGTAGATTAGCAAGCGCGGTCGCGGTTTTCTTCATCTTTTTCGTAAGCTCTATGGGATTGATTGCCCATCGGGAATATGACCAAAAGCAAACCACACTGGGGCCGTCACGCTATGACATCGTCAAAAGCGCACTTGCTCGGCTTGAAGAAGACGTAGCAAACCCGAAGGTGTTTCGTGCCGAGACCGCCGCCGCGTATATTCATCAGCTAGCGGATTCCGCCTATGCCATGCGGGGCGACTTTTATACGCCGTCCGGCGAAAGCGAAAACTCTCGGTTTCTTGAGGAGGCCGATCAAACGGCTCAGCAGATTTTTGATATACGATTGAATCTCAACCGTAGGCTTAAGGACTTTGGCAATTTGGATGAGGCAACAGTCACCGCATTCCGCCGTGCGCACCTCTATCTGAGCTATGCCGCCGATTCGTTGATCGCACGGCGAGACTTTTTACGGCCTGTCACTGTTTTGCCAGATCGCAAGGCTGGCGGTTTTTTTTCCTATGAGGCGCCGAGGACTTTGGTGAACCGTTTGGTTTTTCCGGATGGACGGGTGCATCTGCAGGCGGGCGATTTGATTCTTGTGCGAGGAGCTTCTTTTATCAGTGCGACGATCGCACGGATCGGCGACATGGCGACAAACATGAGTCACATCGCGATGGTCGCCGAGGCACCGGATGGACGGCTGAAAGTCGTTGAGGCGCTCATGGAACAAAATGTCGTCGCGTACGAGCTTCAAGAGTACTTGGATCTCGAGCGGCTTCCGCGTGTCGCTGTTTATCGCGCGTCCTCACCGACGGCGGAAAAATACGCTCAAGCCGCCGGACGTGAACTTTGGAATCTCTACGAGGACAGCCGAACAAACCCCTCTCATTATCACTTTGATCTTCAGATGAACCTTCATGACAACGGAAAGATCTTCTGTGCCAAACTGGCTCGTTTGGCTTGGGAGAGAGCGAGTCGCGGTGAAGTGGTCGTACCGGCCTATCTCACAAGTTTTGCGGAGGCTCTCAAAACCGATTTTGCAAAAGGTATTCAGATGCAGGCGGGTAAATCGTTTGCACCCGCCGACATCGAGGTGGATCCCGCTTTTGAGATGATCGCGGAGTACCGAGATGTCGAGATGCTTAAAGAGTCACGCCGTTTTGATGTGGTGCTTTCGGTGCTCTTTGAAAAGTTCAAACAAGGATTCACCTATCGTCCGGATGTCGCCGCCGGATTTCAGGCCGTTGCGGCGATCTTCGCGCGTGATCTTGGTTTCGATCTTAAGCAAATCCCAAAAGATGCGAAGGTCGAAACGATGGCCACTCTGATTCGGCATCGAGATCTTGTAATGGGGTTGATGTCCGAGCTCGAGGAACTCGAGACCAAGGCGAGTCGTCAACTGGGCCGACCGCTTTCTTATGGTGAACTAGAAGAGCTTTTCGAAAAAGCCTGCGCCGGACAATGCATCGAGCGACGAGCCGACTCCTCCAGCTAGTTGCCGCGCTGCAAATCAAAAAACAAGGCGGTACCTAGAGTGGGTAGGGCCATTTCTACGGAGAGGATGCGCGGCCCTAGGGACATCGCTTGAAAGCCGGCTTTGGAAAAAAGTCCGACTTCGTACTCGGTCCATCCGCCTTCGGGGCCGACAGCCAGAGCCACGGGTTCGGAACGGTTTTTCGGTAAGCGTGGTTGGATGTCGGTGCGAGGATGCGCAATCAGCTTTGTTTTCATTGGAAGCGCGCTCGCAATGTCTTCGACGTAAGGTTTGAAGCGGCGATAGATTTGAACTTTTGGCAACACGGTATCGTTGGCGATGGAGAGTCCCTCTAAGAGGGCGGCCTCCAACTTCGCGGGCTCTAGCGCCGGAGCCGACCAATATGACTTCTCGACACGATAGCTCTGAATCAAATCAATGGATGTCACTCCGATGTTGGCAAGACCTCTTAACACGCGCCGAAGGCTTTTGGGTCGTGGCAGGGCAAGTACGAGATGCAAGGGGTGTTTTGCCGGCGGCGCTGCTTTGAGTTCGCCGACATGGACTTGAACGCACGCATGATTGTTGGAATTGGCGTCTGCGCGTAAGCACTGAAGAACTTCTCCGCTTCCAAGAAGTCCGTCGATCTGACCAACACGCAGACTCGAGCCGAGTTCCGGTTTTAATACGTTGGCGATGTGTTCGGCACGGGCGTCGGGCTTCTCGGCCCCAAGCTTTAGGGTGCCATCGCCTCCGACTTCGTGAGCATGAAATAACAAGGTATTCATTTTAATGGAGTCATTAGAAGCTTATCGAGTTGTGCGCGTTTGGCGTCGTCGAGAAACGGGCTTTGGTGACGCAGGAAATGACAAGTGTAACCGGTCGGGTAGTGCTCGAGATAATCTTGATGTTCGTCTTCGGCGATAAAAAAGCCGCGATAGTTTTCAATCGTTGTCGCCACCGGAGCTTGCCAGTATCCGCTTCGATTCACGAGCTGGATCATGAATTCGGCGATGACTTTTTGTCGAGCATCGTGAGGAAAGATGACCGAGCGGTATTGGGTGCCGATGTCGTTTCCTTGTCGATTCAAGGTTGTTGGATCGTGAATACGAAAGAAAAAATCGAGAATATCGGCGTACGTGGTGTGTTTGGGGTCGAAGCGAATCTGAATGCTTTCGGCATGTCCTGTGGTTCCGTTTTTGACGTGTTTGTAGGTCGCCAGCAGGGGATCATCGCTTGTGCCGCCGCAGTAGCCAACTTCGGTGTCCAGAACGCCTGGTTGTTTGCGGATCAGATCCTCCATTCCCCAGAAGCAGCCGCCTGCGAGAGTCGCGAGTTCCACATTCGCCCCTTGTTTTTCCACATTTCCTCCCCTTAAAGCGACTCATCTCAAAATGAGACGGTGAGAATGTCGACAGAAATTCACTCGCTCTTTTTGAGACATATAAGAGATAATAGTTTTAAGTGAAACGTTTAACTCTGGCTTTCATTTTGAGCCTTGCGGTTTCCGGAATCGTTTCCCCCGTTTGGGCGGAAGACGCGGTGTTTCGCGTCGATCCGGAGACAGCAAAACTTGAAATCGAACGTGTGGAGTTTCGCCAGCAGGGC
The DNA here is from genome assembly GCA_963170185.1 of Bdellovibrionota bacterium. Lineage (GTDB taxonomy): Bacteria > Bdellovibrionota > Bdellovibrionia > Bdellovibrionales > JAMPXM01. The sequence continues at coordinate 79,249 of CAUJGS010000040.1, read as the reverse complement.
GAACCCGTTCTTGTGCGGCGGTTCGAACGAACAGAGAAAGAGCGTGGTCTTTTCGGGCCCGGTTGGTGTTCGAACATCGACAAAATTCTGGTGGGGGTCGATTCCGGAAACCCGAAGGTTTTGGAGCTTCGTGAGTGCGGTCAGAAAAAGGCGCGAACCTTTCATAAAATTCTAGACGCCTGGGTAGAGGACACGTCATCCAGTCGAATCTTGCGAAAGTCAGATGGCCGCTGGGAATTAACCGAAGCGCCTTATCCGACGTTTCGTTTCGACGGCCGTTTGGATAGTTTTCAAGTCGGTCAACATCGTTGGTATGTACGTCGTGACACCAATGGACGCCCGGAGGCATTGGATAATCTGAAAACGAGGCCGATGAAGTTTCGTCGCAATGTTTCCGGCGATCTCGATGCGATTTTAGATTCCAAGGGACAGCGACTGGTGCGCTACGAATTGGGAATCAACCTCGAGAGCGCGGAGTTCGGGGGAGTTCGTGAGGCTTACGAGTACGACGCCGACGGAAACATTTTGCGACTGCTGCGCCTGGAAAGTCGAGACGGTAAAAAAAGTGCGGACAAGCCTGTTCAAGTTTGGCGCTTCTCTTATACGAACCCCGAGTGGCTGGCGTCGGCTCAAGATCCGGATGGTTGTGTTTCGCGTTGGATATTTGAACGAAATGGTCAGACGACGGTGGCGCGCGAGGCTCGCTCGTGTAACAAGGCGAGTTTGAGTTCGGCTCCGGTTCCTGTCTCTTCCGTTCAGATCGCAAAGAAGCCGATTTTGTCGAAGCCCACAGTACCGCGAGACCTAGCGGCGATTCCAAGCTCTTTGCCTCCGGCTCCAGTAAAGGCCAACGGTGGCAAAGGTGGAGCGTCTGCTCCGGAGGTCGAAATCCTAAAACCTGGCCCGATGGGAATCGGCAAAGAGCGCGCCAAGGTGACGGTAAACCCCGGAGGCTTGCCGATTACATTTGAAATCGAGGGTGCGTCGCCTCGTCGCTTGGAGATCCTGCGTGAAGAGGGCTCGGGCTCGGCGATTCTCGTGCGCTCTTCCGGTGTTGAAGTGCCGTTTAGAAATCGCCCCAGAGAGTATTCGGCCAAGCAATTGGAACTCTTGGATGAATACGAAGAGTGGATGGCGGCCTGGGGCGATCGGTAAGACCGAGCCGATCTGATTTCAACTGAGAGTCTGATTTTATCCGATAGTTAGCGGTAAAGTGAGTTCGGAAGGTTTTGCGGCCTTCGGGAACTTCGCCGTCTTGAAGTAGGCGTTGATTAAACGATCCAGTGGTTTGGAGTCTTGTATCGAAGACCGAAGCTTCTTGATTTTGGACACGGAGCCATCCGGTTGAATAGAGATACGATAGGCAACAGTCCCGGAGCTGGCGATGGCACTAAGTGTTTCCATTTCTCGATCGAGCCCTTGCAGCACAGTTTCGACCTTCCTGGGCGAAAGCGCGCCGTCAACAAAGGGTTGCGGAGTCGTGAACCAGCCGTGAAGCACGAGACGGCCTTCTAGTGGATTCACGGTACCGCTGACGCGACTGACACCGTGGGGTATGCGTGGATCGAACACGAGCAAACGACCAAAGCTAGAAGGAATTTTGACCAGGATTTCGTTTTCTTCGAAAGCCTGTCCCTCTTCGGCGGGGTTTTCCCAGAAACGAAGAATCTCTTCACGCATGAGAATCGTCTCACCGCCTTGGAACTTTCGAAAGTCCGCCGTCAAAGAGAAAACAAACGCCCACGGTCCGTGAGGACGATCTGCATGAAGGCGTTGTTCGCAGCCCTCCACGTAGTTGCTGAGCCAAATGGGAGAGATGGCGCTACAGCCGTACTCTTGTCGCGCGTGTTGGGTGATCGTCGTGACAAGGTGATCATGCAAACCCGGTTCGAAGTAGAGTTCCGCCGGTGTTCGCAAGTGAGTGTAACGCCCGGGGAGATGCCACCAGTCCCACTGGAAACGGGCCGGGTGATGAGCGTCGGTTTGCACAGAGTCGAAGTGTTTGCGCAGAGTTTTTGCCAGGGGTTTAAAAGAGTCGGTGAGATGAATCGACATCTAGGGTGCCTCGTTTACTTTTTCAAAAGTGTAGTCAAAAAGCTGTTCGCCGCGCTCGTAGTACTTTTTTTCGAAGTGTGTGCGCGGCGAAAAGTTTGGCTGGTCGGTTTTGGTAATCAATTGTTTCTCGAGAAGACGCAAACCAAGCCGCGTGGTTTGAGCTTCTCCGGCGAGGGCGTATTCCGAAAGATTGGTGGCAAAATGAAATCGCCCCCCTAGGCGCAGCGCCATAAGAGCGCGCCGGAATCCGGGGGAGCGATACCAGCGATTGTTCGGGCGCTTGATCTCTGGGTTGGGATAAAGCATCCAGATTTTCGCGAGCGCCTGGTCGGGAATCGCTTGTGCGATGAAGTGAAAGGCGTCGGCGTGAACACCGGTCAGAACATTTTGCAGGTGCGGATGATTTTCGAAGCGTCGTTTGAAGGCCAGGAATTTGTTGTTTGTCCGCTCGATTGCGATCAGTGCCTGTTCGTCGGCTAGGAGGTTTTTGGCCGTTTCGATGGGATGCCAGCCGACACCGCAGCCGATTTCGAGTTCGACTTGTTTACGACGGAGAGCTGTTTCTAGGGATAGGCCAAAGAGTTCGGTTCGTTCGTCGCGAAGATCCGTCGGTCGAAATGCTCGGTGGTTTATGTCGGCTTGTTTGAGCTGCATTCTTCGACCGCGTTCTCCAGGAGAGCCTTTAGTTCGTGAACGATTTTTTCCTCACGCAAGGCGTGTTCTTCGTATCGGCCGTTGGCGGAAGTGCTCGGAGTCTCCAACCTGTGACGGCGTATTAGGTCCTCCATACAGGCCGCACAGATCGAGCGCAAGATATTGGTGTCGGGGATATGAAATAACCGCAAGTCTCGCTTTTGACAGAGCTCACATCGCTTTCCAGTGCGTTCGTCGCAGGCTTTTTTCAAAGCTTCGACGGGCGTGCCGTCGCGCCCGTGGTGTTCCTCCCAGAAGTCGCGGATGGCGAGCAGGGCCAGCGGATGAATCGGAGCTTCGCTTCTTCTAAAGAGCACGGAAACCCAGTGCGTACGTGGTGTCGAACCGTCGTTTCCTATGCGGTGAACGAGCGAAGTATTGACCAGATACGCGGAGCCGTCGGCTGGCAGATGATAACGGCGACCCTCGATCTCAAACCAGGCTCCGGGGTTTGTTTCAAGCGGGATATGCAGGCGCATGGATTTTGGACCGTCGGAGTGAGGATTGCCGGCATGAAACCCAGGAGCGACCGTCATCAAGCGGGTGCGAAACACCCGCAGCGGCAACAGTCGTCGAAACACGTATTCGAACTCCTCGCCCGCGAGATTGCGGCGATCGAAGAATCGAAAACGCGAGTGTTCGATCGAAAGTTCAAACTGTCGCGCTTCGCCCAGCGTGTAGGTCGCTTGCCGATCGACGGCATCTAAATAGGGATTCTTGGGGTCGTGATACTGTAAACCGATGGCCCGGTAATGGTCTTCGCCGTCTTTGCCGCTCCAGGGGAATTTCTCCTGAACGCGAGCGAGTGAGGCTTTGAGGGCCGCCTCCGAGAGTGCTAGGGGAATGCGCACGATATCGAAGTCCAACTTCGATCCACGAAGAAGAATCTCGTTGGGATGGATGGTCTGAAAGACTCCTGCGGATGAATCGGACATCTGGACTATTTAAACACACCTTTGACGAGTGCAGAAGAAGAGTTCCATGATTGGTGTATGGGTGCGCGACATAAGACGACTTTGGATCCGCTTAAGAGTCAACGCGGAGGCTTTGCGGGGCTCTTTGAAACCCTGCTTCGTCGATTCAAAAACTTCATGCAAATGGCGATGATCATACCGCTCTACCTGGTTGGGTGTGCCGTGATCGGCTTGGCCGTTGCCCCGGGCGCGGTGCTGGTCGCATGGACGGTCATGACGATGAGTCAGCTCGATCTCTCGTCGATGGGCGCTTCACAAGGTGGCCTTGCGTGGTGGGCTATACAAGGTTGGGTTGGGGGAGCGGCTATTGTAGGCGCCGTTTTTCTGACGGGTCTGTGCATGGTTTTTGTCTTGCCGGCCGCGAACTTTGCGCTGTTGTGGGGTGGGCGCCTGAAGCCGTGGAGGGGGCCGTACTATTCGCTGGAGGCGATTCGTTGGTACATCCACAACGGTATCACCTATGTGCTGCGCTACAGTTTGCTCGAAATGTTCACGCCGTCGCCGATAGGAATTTTGTTTTATCGTCTCATGGGAATGAAGATCGGAAAAGGCGCTGTGATTAACAGCACGGCGCTCTCGGACCCGAGTTTGATTCGTATCGGCGAGAAGGTGACGATCGGAGGATCGGTCACGATTGTCGCGCACTATGGACAAGCGGGCTTCTTGGTTTTGGCTCCGGTTGAAATCGGAGAAGGGGCGACCGTGGGCTTACGCGCATCGATCATGGGCGGAGTGAAGATCGGCAGCAACGCGCGGATCATGCCCCATTCCGTGGTTTTGCCTAAAACGGTGGTTCCCGACGGAGAGATCTGGGGCGGGGTTCCCGCCGTCAAAGTGGAGCAGTAAGCTTACGCGATTTTTCGAATCTGATCGAGTTTGTGTTGGGCGATGGTCAGTTCCTGGCGGAGACTTCCATTTTCGGCCTGCAAGGCTGCCACGCGTTTTCGAAGTCCCAAGAGTTCGGCCTCGAGTTCTGGTGAGGCCTTGGCCTGGTTGGACTGCGACCAAGCTTTGGCGTCGAGGCTTGTGACCACGCGAAGGCCGGGCGCGTTTGAGAGATCTTCTTTGGCTTCTTTAGACGCTTCGGCGGCATCGGCATTTGTGCCAAAGTTCTCGCCAAACGCCGGAACGCCCTCGATCGAGCGTCCTTGTTTCAACCTATCTTCGATATCGGTGTCGATGCGAAGTAGAGGATCGAACTTGTCAAAGCGCAAAGTGCCCTCTTGATTGAGCTTGCGAATTGTTTCGAACATCTTGTTCACCGAGGTGTTGATATCGCCCGGACTCGCATTTGAAGACTCGTTGATGTCGAGAACTTTGCGTTTTTTGATGCTGCCCATTGAGGAAAGGAATTTTTCTCGTTGTTCGGGCGTCAGAGCGTTTAAAACAGCCGCGATGTTGATTTCAAGCATGGCGCCCGTGACTTCGGCCAGTGCGGACTCGTTCCAAGTCAGTACGCGATCGACATCAATCATTTTGGACATCAGCGCGTCGGCCCAACGGGGATCTTCTTGTCGGATGATTTCCAGAAACTTTTGTTGCTTCTGTTTTCCGCTGGTTTCCAGCAGGGTCAAAAGTTGAACAAAACCACCCGTTTTTTTGTAGCGATCCAACATTCCCATGGAGAGCTTATCGGCCGAACGAGATGCAAGCCCGAGGTCGTTTCGATGAAATTATTTGGGTCAGTTTGAGACAAGGTCGACGAATTGTTGCGATTCGATATGGTTCCTATGAACTGGCGGAGCCGTAGACGCGAAGACCGCGACCCCAAAACCAATTTGCGAGTTTCAAAATCAGGAGTGCAAGACCGTACCCAGCGAGAATCGCCAGCGGCGTCGTTTTTCCAAGTATGACTTGTGCGGGTACGCTCGCGAGAAATGCGAGTGGCAACACAAACAAGACAAAGTATCGGAGAATTGCGGGGTAGAACGAATCCGGTCGGGTTCCCAGGCGATAGAGCTGGTACCAGATGTAATTGATGGCATCGGCTTTGGTTAGAAAAAGCGCGGTGGCCGCCGTGATAAATCGAATGCAGTAAACCACGGCGACACTCATCGGAACGGTCGTGATCAGCCAGAGGATGGACCACGGCGAGGCGGATGGGATTTGCAGGACGGCCCATATCAGCCAACCAAGTGAGAACAGAATATTTCCGATATAGGCAACCGACACCTTTTGGAAACTCAGCATGAACTGCGAACTCACCGGTTTCACCAAGAGGAGATCGAGATCCCCTCGGCGGATCTTTTGCCCAAGTTTGTCGAGATTTTCCGAAAATAGCAGCATGTACACGGCATCGGTGACGAAGAGCACGCCCATGAATACGCGGGTTTCTTCAAGCCCCCAGCCATTCATGTTCTTGGTGTGCCGAAAAAGAACTTCGAAGACCGATAGTTGGGCCGCGTACCAGATGATATCGGTGAAAAAGCGCGAGGCAAGATTGAAGCGAAATGCGAGCTCCGAGATCAGGCTGGCTTTGAAGAATGAGAAAAAGAGCTCGAGGTGCTTTTTAAAGTTTCTCATGCGTTAGGCCCCCGTTCCGGAGTAACGTTCACGGCCCTTTTTCCATAGTAAAGATGAGATCAATCCGAGAATAAGAATGCCGGCGGTGATCGAAACAAAACCTTCCCAGATTGTCGCGTGATCGAGGCGGCCCGTTAGATAGCCGACGGGTCGATAGACCGCACTCGAAAATGGAAGAGCGATGAGCCACGAACGAAATGGTTCGGGTGCTAGGTCGAGAGGGAAAAACTCACCCGTGAACATCCAGAGCGTGATGTTTTTGGCCACCGTGAGGTGGTGAATGCGGGTAAAAAAGAACCCGAGTGAAGCAATGATCATGCTGATGATGTGAACAAGCACGAGGTAGTAAAAAACCAATGCGAGCGCCAGTGGCAGGCGCAGCAGGTCGACCGGAAGCTCCATGAACAGGCAGATCACGACAGGCACCATGATCGAGGCGCTCGTGGTGAGCACTTTGTAGCCCATCAACTGACCGAGATAATATTCGAAGAAAGAGACCGGGCGGGTGAGGATCGCGTTGATCGATCCGCTTTCAACCTCTTCGATCATCATGGTTTCATACATCCAACTGGTGGAGATGCGGGAAATAAAGGCCGCCCAGAACGCGTAAGCGAGATAATACTCTCGACCGTAGCCCATCAAAGAGGTGTCACCGGTTGAGTTGAAAAAGGCGAGCCATAGGGTGATCTCGACCAGTCCAACGATTGTCGGTTGAATGAGCGTGTCTGCTAGGAGATTGAAGCGATATTCAAGTTGTTGCAGCGCCGCGAGGCGCGCGCAACTGAGTATCTTGCTGCATGAACTGGCGAATGACATCTTCGAATTCCACTTCTTCAATCTTGATTTCTTGAATGGGGCTGACCTGCATCACCGTTTTTAGAACTTCTCCGATTTCCGAAGCCGGTAGCTCGGTGCTGACGGCCCGAGTTCCGGCGGCAATCTTGAGGTTTGGCAAAACATCGAGGTCGACTTCAGGCGGTTGCATGAATTTAAACGAGAGCGTTTGGCGTGACTCGGCTCGAGCCATAAAGTCGTCAACCGCGCCGTCGAAGACGATTTGCCCTTGGCTGATCAATAAAAGGCGATCGGCCAAAAGTGAGATGTCGTCCATGTAGTGACTCGTGAGAATAACTGTCGGGCGGCGCTCTTTGACGTAGTCGGCCAGGAACTCTCGAATCGTGGTTTGAGAAATGATATCGAGACCGATTGTCGGCTCGTCGAGAAAAAGAACCTCGGGTTCATGCAGGAGCGCGCCGATGATCTCCATCTTCATGCGTTCACCCAAAGAGAGTCGACGCAGCTGCACGTTGAGTTGAGCCGTGCAGCCGAGCATCTGAGCCAAGTCGGCCACGCGCTTTTTGGTTTTGTTTCGATCGAGCTCGTAAATCTTGCCAAGTAGATCGTAGCTGTCGGCGGCCGGCAGATCCCACCAAAGTTGGTTTTTCTGTCCCAGTAGGATGCTGATGCGTTTGAGAAAGTCGGGCTTGCGTGAAGCCGGCTCAAAACCCAGGACTTTGGCCGAGCCTGAGGTCGGATGAATCAACCCAGATAAGAGTTTTAGCAACGTGGTTTTGCCGGCACCGTTGGAGCCGACGAGCCCGACGATCTGCCCGCTTTCGATGCGAAGAGTCGTCGGATGAAGCGCGGTCTTTTGCAAAGTCTCGCGAGCCCACAGTCCTTCGATGGATTTCCAAAGACCTTCGGCCTTCTTGTATGTTTCGTAAGAACGAGTCAGTTCTTGGGTTTCTATGCTCACCATGTATTGCTGTTCTCTAGTACCGCTGTTAACGTTTTTGTATGAAAAAATCGTCGAAGGCTCGGATTCTCTTCTGTTCACTCATGTCGACTCTCTTGCTTGCGATTGGCTTCCTGGCGGCACAGCCCGCCTTGGTCTCGGCGCAGGGTAAGAAGAATGAAAAAGATCTGTTCCCAGCGAACACCGAGGTGGTCGTCGGGAAGTCGTCGTTGCCGGATCCGTTGACGCCCTATGAATCGCTGATTGATCTGAATTTCGTCGAATCGTCGGCGATGAAAGAAACTCCCGGCTGCGCCCAGTTGGAGGTTTGGCAACCGGTCACGATCGAATTTGAACAGTGGAGCGCTTTGATCGGGGTCGTTCCGACCGGGACGAGCGAGGCCGGAGTCTTGGCCGTCAAGGCGAGCGTCAATTGCGTGAAGCCCGGACACCCGATGCGGGTTGTTTATGTCAGACACAGATCCGGTATCGGTGTTGAGGTTGGATGGTTCTTCCCGACTGCGATTCATGGTCGTCGAACCGAAACGCCGGAGATGGTCGATATCGAGAACCAGATGTTGCTGGGGGCGAAGATGCCTCTTGATACCAAGGATGTGGTTTTTGTCTCGGGTCGCGTGATCTCTTCGCTTCATCGGCCATGGGCTCCTCGAATGACGGGTGCGCGCTTCATCAATCGTCAACAAATGGAAGCCGCTATCAAAGCTGGAACGACGGTCGTCGATATCCGCCCTCGGGCGAGCTTCGAAAAATTTCGCATCAAGGGTTCGATCAGTGTGCCGTACACGACAGGCCCTAGAATGGTGTTTCACGAAGGCTACGAGGATTACCCCAAGTCGGGCGATGCTTTCGATGTTCGAAAGGTTCCGGCGGACAAGGAAAAGCAGCTTATCCTGGTCGGTAACTTCGACACGGCTGACGTGTTTCGTGCAGCGGTTGTTTTGCGTAGTGAGGGATGGAAGAACATTTTCGTCTTCTGGGAAGGCATCGAGTACTTCTCTGGGATGGTCTGGTCTCCGCCGGTGACTTCGCAGCTGATCCGTGTCGTCGCCGCTCATGAGGTCGTGAAGCTGATGGCTGACAAGGCTTTGAGCCCGGCGATCATCGATGTTCGTCAGACGAGCCAGTTTGCGGCGGTTCACATTCCGGGTGCCTATCCAATGGAGTTTTACGAACGCAGCGATATGTTTCTGCGGCTCCCAAGTTTGAATGGCGATATGCTGCTTGAGTACGGCGAGTATGCGACGATTCCTGAAAACTTGAGTCCAGCGATTCCTATCATTTTTGTCGGAAACGACGAACGTCACTGGGCTGCGTACAAAGCCGCTTTGATCGCGCGCGCTTATGGGTTTGGCAATATCATGTGGTATCGAGGCGGAATGTCCGAATGGTCTCGTTTGGCTTTGGCCAATAAGATGGTTTTCCGCATCAAGAGCGCACCGTACCCGCTTCCCAAGGACTTCAAAGGCGGAGTTGGTCGGTGAGTCAGGACTGGGAGCGCATCGGCACGGTCAATCGCGAACGATTGGGTCTGTTTCAACAGCTCCATGTCTATGGCGATGTGATTCCTTTGAAGCATGTCATCGATATGCAACAGCTTGAAAACGAGTTAGCCGCTTTTTCCGACAAGTGGGTGCAGTACAATCCGGAAAAAACGAACAATCCGCGCCACGGGCTCTCGGTGACTTCGTTGGATGGCGGTATGTCGGGCGTGCCTGATCTGTTTTCTATCTACGAGTGGTCCAAACAAACCGGGCGCAAGGTTTCCGAACGGGATTTCAACGTTCCGACCGAGGCCTATCGTCATTGCAAGTCGATTCACGCGATCTTTGAGCCGTTTCTTCCTGACGTCGGTCGTTGTCGCTTTGTTCGTTTTCAGCCTGGTGGCCACTTTCCACCGCATCGAGATGGTTCAGTGAACTACCAGATTCCTGACTATTTTCGAATTCTCGTCCCGCTAAATCGTACGGGGCACGATCGCTTCCATTTTGTTCACGACGGTCGGCTGGTCGATTACGAACCCGGAAGGCCCTATCTCTTCAACGCCTTGAAAACACATTCCGTCGTGAGCTTTGATAGCGATGTCATCACGCTGGCGCTTAGCGTGGCCCTTAAGCAAGAGACCGTCGCAAAGGCTGTCGACCTCTTCAAGATCTATTGATGTCGCTTCGCCCTCCGGGCTTCGCTGCTTTCGACTAGGCGTCGATTGTTTTTATGCCGCGGCCTATGAGAATGGCGAATATGCCGATCACTGCCGAAAGGTATCCCACGATCTCAAAGTTTAAGAGTCGACCGTCGGCTCCTTGGATCACGATGAGGCTTGCGATGAAGGAGGCGACACCTCCTGCGATCGATTGCAGCGATGATGTCAGGCTTAGAAAGCTTCCGCGCGCCTCTGGGCGAACCGTCGATGTGATCATGGCCCATGCCGGGACAAAGCGGCCGTTGCTAGCCACGAAAAACAGCGACGAAATGGCCAGAACCCAAACAATGGGAGTGTGCCCAAGCTGTGTGATTGCGACGGCGGGGATCAGTACGATGAGACCAAAGATCGTGAAGATCATGTGACGTCCGAACTTGTCGCAAAGCCGGCCGACCCAAGGGGAGGTGAACATCGTAAGGCCGCCACCGATAAGATACATGAGCGGGAGCTGGTCTTCGCGAAAGCCGACATTGGCGACAAGCGAAGGAGAAATAAAGGGCACGATAACAAATTGTCCGAGCATGAGGAGCGCGACGAGAAGCAGGGCTCGCATCTGCGTTGGATTGGTCACGACTCGCTCGAGAACATGATAGGGCGTCGGACGACTTTCGCGGCTTTGCAGGTGCCCACGCATGGTCGGAAGATAGATCGCCGCTGCGATGCCGATCAGCGCGGCCATTCCGCCGACGAAAAGAAATGGCGCATGCCAGTCGAAGCGATTGGCGAGAACGATTCCAAAAGGTACGCCGAACACCGAAGCAAGAGAGAAGGATGCCATGACAAGCCCCATCGCGCGTCCGCGTTTTGAGACGGCAATGGCATCGCCGACGATCGACATGATCAAGGCGCCGATCACACCGCCGAATACGCCGGCAAGACTTCGTGAAATCAAGAGCGCCATGTAGTTGGGCGAGAACGCGCAAGCCAAAGTGCCCAGAGTGAATCCGGCATAGCTAAAAAGTAGAGCGCGCTTACGGTCGAAGCGATCGAGAAAAAACGCGCCGATAAATCCGGTGATTCCGGCGGAGAAGTTGTAACTCGAAACCAGCAGTCCAAATTGTTTCGGCTCGATCTCGAAGATCCGCATCAGGCTTGGGCCCAGCGGCATCAGAATCATGAAGTCCATGATGTGGGTAAACTGAATACCGGCAAGAAGCAGGAGTAGGAAAAGCTCTCCACGCGTCAGAGGTTGAAGGGCGTGGCTATCGGACTTCGGAGGTGCACTTTCGTCGTTCATTTTTTTCCGGCGAGTTTTGAGATGTCGTTGCGGCCGCTAGCCTCCACTGCTCGCCGTACAGTGGCACGGCGAGATTAATTCAAAAACCTCGCAATGGTTTCGGCAGCCGGTTTGGCTTCGCCTAATCCATCGAGATGTCCGCCCTCGCTTGCTAGTTCAAAGGTCTCGACATGGAGGCCGAGGGCACGCAATGAGGTTATCCCTCTTTCCGCGTATTCTGGGAAGAGGAGCAAATCACGTTTTGCGGTAATCCAAAGAATCCTGGCCTTAAGGCGGCTCTTGATTGGATTGATATCAAAGAGCTGAACAGCCTTTGCAATACGCAAAAAGCTGTTGGCATCGGCTATAGCGGCTCTGGAGCGAGCCGTGACCGAGAGGGCGTTTTCAACGGCGAACATATTGCGAAGATTTTGTTCAGGTCCGATTTCAGGTACGGCTGGGCGTCGCGCAAAGGCTTTGTTGGCCCAGGCCGGAGAAAGCGCCGTGAGCGTGACAAGCTCCAACGCCGCCGCCAGACCTGCTTGCGGTGGATTGGCTTGGTCGTAAAAGCCATCGCGGAAGTTTGAATCGAGATAAATCGGCGCGCACCATTGGCGAAGCAGGCCAATGAGGTAGGGTTCTGTTTGAAGCCCGCCGCCGATGACGCCGACGATGCGTTCGACGAACTCAGGGAATCGCGCCCCCCATTCTAAAGCCTGCATGGCTCCCATAGAAGGGCCGGCGACGGCGCGAAGTTTTGGAAGTCCCAAGTAGCGGCAAAGAGCGTACTGGCTGCGAACGAAATCGCCGATGGTCACAACGGGGAAATCCGCCATGTAGGGGCGATCTGTCTTTGGATTGATAGAAAGCGGTCCGGTCGTAAAGACCATGGGGTTACCGGTATTCAAGTTCGACAAACAATCGACGCCGATCACGAAGTACTTGTCTGTGTCGATGGCTTTTCCCGGGCCGATGAGCGAGTCCCAGTATCCAGGTTCGACATCGGATTCATGGTAGCGACCGGCGGCGTGTGACGTGCCGGTGAAATAATGCGTGATCAAAATCGCATTGTCTTTGGCCTCATTGAGGTTGCCGTAGGTTTCGTAGCCGATTTGCACATGACGAAGTGTTTCACCGGACTCGAGCTCAAGCTCTGGTAGAGTAAAGACTCGCTTGAGAACCGTGGTTTCGGATGTGAAGCGCGGTTGGTTTTGATCTGGTGGATCGTAGGTAACTGTGCCGCGCGTGGCGATCGTAATAGTCGGAACATCTGGGTGACGTGACATGGGCCAATCCGTTATGACACCCATCAAACTTTGTCACGGAGCTAAATTATGTCGAGTTCAACAAAATCCACGTCGCCCCATGTCTTGATCACCGGCTCAACCAGTGGAATCGGCTGGGGACTTGCGCGTGGATTCGCGGCGAAAGGCTACAATGTGACCTTAAACGGTCTCGCCGAGCCTGCTCAGGTTGAAAAACTTCTCGGTGAGTTGCGTGCGGAGTTTGGTGTTCAGGCTTGGTATTCTCCGGCGAACATGATGCGAGCCGCGGAAATTCGCGACATGGTGTTGGAAGCGGAAAAACGTGGCGGCCTCGATGTGTTGGTCAACAACGCGGGCATTCAGCATGTTTCTCCGGTCGAAGACTTCCCTGACGAGAAATGGGACGCGATCACGGCGATCAATCTTTCCAGCGTGTTTCACGCCACCAAGGCGGCGATTCCCGGCATGAAGGCGCGCGGTTTTGGTCGCATCATCAACATCGCTAGCGTGCACGGATTGGTCGCGTCGCCCTTTAAGTCGGCTTACGTCGCGGCCAAACATGGAGTGATCGGTTTCACGAAATCCATCGCTCTGGAGCTTGCGGATACGCCTCTGACTTGCAATGCGATTTGCCCGGGTTACGTTCGCACGCCTCTTGTTGAGGGACAGATTTCTCAGCAAGCGAAAGCGCACGGAATTTCTGAAGAGCGTGTCATTCGCGAGGTGATTCTCGCTGCTCAGCCGAAAAAAGAATTCATTGAGATCGAAGCTCTTTCCGAGATGGCTCTCCTGTTGGCGGGGTCGGCGGGCAAGGCGATTACCGGAGTGTCGATGACACTTGATGGCGGATGGACGGCTCGCTGAAGTGTTCTTTTAGAGGCGCTCCCCGAAGGTCGAGTCGTGCGTCAGATTGAGACGCGTTACTTGTCGCCAGGGCGAACAGTTCGTCGAACAGATATCTGATAAAGTTGTGTAAAGCGGTTCAAGCCTCCGAGTCTTTTCCCCGAAAAGGGAGGGGTGGAGGACTGGCATGTCGACAGGACCTGGGGCTCGTGTATTTAAAAAGGGGGAAACCCTTTTCAAGGAAGGCGACAAGGTTCAGAACCTTTTCTTGATTCAAGCGGGTCAGGTCACGATCCAGATCGTTCGCGGAAAACCGATCGATCTCTTCACCATGGGCGTGAATCAGGTTCTTTGCGATTACGTTCTTTCCGGACAGAACACACATCCCTACACGGCGGTCGCGACGGCCGAAGTGAAAGCTCTGGAACTTCCTCTGGAAGCGGTGAAACAGCAGGTCGAACAGGCTCCGCAAGTCGTGAAGCTCATGACAAAGTCTTCTCTCGACCGACTCAAGCTTTTGCAAAATGAACTGAAATCGATTCGTCTTGAGCGCGATAGCAACCCGTGTCCGCATGATCAGCTCGCGAAAATCTTCGCGACGATTTACCACGTGGCACGACACAAGGGCGAAACTTTGAAGGATGGTAGCCTCGAGGTTTCGTGGCCACTGATGAAACAATACGCTCAGCGCTTGTTCATGGAATCACCCAAGCGTCTAGAGTCGGCGGTCAAAGTCTTCGTGCGCCTTGGACTGGCGAAATTCGAAATGCAAGCCAACGAGGAAGATCCCGAGGCACCGGAGGAAATCGCGAAGGTGACCTTTCAAAATATCGATCTCGCCGAATGGGTTTGCGAGCACTGGCAGTACTACTACTTCAAAGGTGGTAAGGCGGAACTGTTAAAGACCGACGAGAAAGTCATGCAAGTCGTGGCGGCGATGGTGGCCTATGGGGCCGAACTTGAGCCGGACCGCAATGGTTCGGTGCGAATCGAGTTTTCGACCATCGTGGATCGCTTTAAAGCCGAAAGTGGCATGACGTTGAATGCCGACTTCTTTGGTGTCATCGAAGGCAAGGGCCTTATGGTGAAGCGTATTCCTACGGAAAAAGGCGTGCTCATTCAGTTCGAGTACAAAGAGTTCGCGCGTTGGAGTCAGATCTGGACGGTGTTAAAAGAAGTCGAGCGTTGGAATGAAAAAGGCTTCATCGATGACGAGCCGGCGTTTGACCCGCGTCGATTTCAAAAGGCCGCGACTGGTCAGCAGTGTCCAAGCTGCGGTCACGGTTACGAAGGGGCGCCTAAGTTTTGCGCGGAGTGCGGTCACAAGCTGGCGACCGCGGCTTAAGCCTGAGGTTCGGGCGGCTTGCGGATCTTTAAGGCTAGATTTTTCCTAAGAGAGAGTTGCGGATGTCTTCCATTCGCTTGCGGTTGGCGGACCAGTCGCTGTAGCCGAACCTTGAGCTACTGCGAAACTGTAAAGTCTTAGAAGGTTCATCAAACAAGAACTCCACATCGTCGACGACCTTCAAAACCCGCGAGCGAAACTCGGCGTGAAGATAAAGACCGTCTTCTTTCACGATTTTCACGCCCTCTTTTTTTTCCAGCAGATCACGCAGCGCGAGTTTTGCCTCGTCGAGGGGTTTTGAATAAGTGTAGGGAACGATCGCGTGTTCACGATCTTGAGCTTGAGTGGAGACACAGTTGGGATTGCTGGGGCACGGTGCAAGGCGGCCTTCCAAAAAGAGACCGTCACTGGGCCCAGGCTGTGTTTGCCAGATGGAGGTTGGCTTGCACCCGGTGCAGACCAAGCATGCCAAGAACGCGAGAAGTAGAATCGTTCGAAAAGCCAAAGTTTCACGTCCTTTCCGGCGAAGCCGCCAGTAGTTTCAAGTACGACTTCAAATAAAGAGCAATGCGCTCTTCCATCCAGCGGTCTTGCTTGTCGTCCCAAGTCGCGCGCACGGAACTGAGATCGATGTACCCCATGTGACCGCCCGCCGTTTGCAAGTCCAGTGCAAGCAGGTTCGGCGTCGGACCTGACGAAAGAGGTGTTTCGAGATCGGAAAGCCCGCGTGTAATAGGGTCGTCCTCGCTGGTCAAAACCACAAGAGGTATTTCTGATCGCGTGAGATAGCGCCCACATGATGCGCGATTGTAGTAGTCGAGATGGTCCTTAAAGCCTCCGGCAAAACCGGTGTAGGCGGCATCGAAGTCGATAACGGAAAAACGGAAGGTCGCAAAATGTTTGTCGAGTTGGCGCAAGGCCTGATCGGCCTCAGGTTCGCCTGCGCGATCATGCAAGCACTCTAGGAGATCCACGATAAAGCGCTGTCCATATAGTTTGGCTGGGCCGTGGCTAAGGCGAAGAGCGCTTTGTTTGAGATCAAGGGGCGGATTGATGGCGATGCAGAGGTCGGGCTGAGACGCGTTTGCAAGGCGTTTCCATTCGCTTGCAGAGAGGGGGCTTTCGCTTTGTGCGGGAATCACACCCGCGGCCAACAAAACAGCGGCATTGGCGCTTAGGCTGTAGCCCAACAAAATCTGCTTGAGATGCGGGTGATGTTCGCGGCCGTACTCGACGGCGCGGCCGAGGTCGTCGCTTCGTCCCGAGTGATAGGGGCGTTTGGCGAGTTTGCGCCCAGGGCCGCAGCCGCGGTGATTCCATAAGATGGTGATGAGTCCAAGCCGTGTCGCGGTTTCCGCAATTCTAGGCATGTATGTCGAATTCGATGAACCGGCCAGTCCGTGGAACACGTGCAGCACACCTTGGGGTTCACCGACCGGCGTGTGTCGCACTCCCACAAGCAGATCGCCGTCGTGAGTTTTCAAGTGAACGACGTCTTCGGGTTTGGGAGCGCTGTTTCCTAGAGCCCGCAAAGATCTTGGTTGCGGCAGAAAGTAGCCACCTAGAGTGTGTTGATGTCCACCGAGATTCGCAAAAAGCGATCTGAACTGCGGAGCGGCGGCGATCTCTTTTTGAAGTGTCTGCACGACCAAAGCAGGCATCGGCTCCACGAGAACAAACCTCCAAGAATATTCTACCGGGTCCCAAGGAGAGCGTCAGTTTGCGATAGGCTCGCTGAGAAAGGCAACGTTAGAAAATGGGAAGGGGGGATTCATGAAATACTCGCTTCGCATTCTATTCGTTGTGCAGCTGCATTTGGTTGTTGGCTTGGGCTGCGCCACGCCAAATGCCTTGGCTTTGTCGGAGCCTCAGGCGCCGTCGACAAAGTCGGCGTTTGTGATCGTGACGGATGTCGATGACACCATCAAGGTTTCGCACATCTTAGACCCGATCGGAAAAGTCATTCGCTTTTTCCAAGACCCCGTCGCGTTTGCTGGAATGTCGACGCTTTATCATTCGCTACTCGATCAAGCGAATCAACAAGGTCGTGATCATGGGTTTGCCGTGGTTTCGGGAACACCATTTATTCTCGGTTTTTCGGTCTGGAATTTTCTGTCGGAGTTTCGTTTTCCGGATCCAGGTTTTTTGGCTACGCGCCCGATCGGTAAAGAAACCTACGATTTTAAATCGGACGAGATCGCAAAGCTTCTTGATCAACAGTCTTTGGACGAGGCGGACATTTTGATGATCGGCGACGACACCGAACACGACCACGCCGCTTATATGTTTGCAAAGAAAAATGTCGCCGACCTTCGCAAGATGAACACGCAGGTCTTCATTCGTCGTGTCAGTGGTCAGGCCGTTAACGCGGGTGAAACGTTTGCGTTTGATTCGGCGGCGGACATCGCGGTCGTGCAGTTTGCAAACGGGCGTCTTTCCGAGCGCGCCCTAGCGAAAGTTTTCGCGGAAATTGAAACCGAACAACGCCTGGAGCGCCTCTTTGTTCCTGGCGAGTATTGCCCGGATGCGGCTTCGCCACGGCTAAGCCGCGATCCGCGCGTGGCTGGCGTGTCGGCTCCGGTGCTCAAGCGTTTGGAGAATGTTGAAAACCATCTGCGCCGCGTGTGCGAAGGGCTCTCAGTTTGGTTTCTTAATAATTGAGGCGACGAGTTCGAAATGATTCGTATAGGGAAACTGCTCGACGACAGTGAGGTCCTCGAGCAGAAAACCGCGCTCGGTTAGGCGCTTAAGATCGCGCGCAAAGCTCTCTGGATAACAAGAGACATAGATCCAGTGTTTGGGAAGATTCGCCTCGTCCCCAAGCAGAGTTTCAAGAAATTTTCCGAGTCCACTGCGCGGCGGATCCACGAGGACTGTCGCCGCCGAAAATTCTGTCGGTGCAAGACCGAGATTTTCACGTGCCGCTTTCCAGGCTCGATCGGACTGGATGAAGTCTCCTTCAAACACCTGCAGTCGATCGCGCTCTTCGGGGGGGAGCTGTTCGAGCCCCGTTTTTAAAGCGGCCACGGCCAAGCGGTCGAATTCGAAAGCGAAAACACGATGCTTTCGTTTGAGAAGGGGCAGCGTGAAGCCGCCGCTTCCGGCGCCGAACTCAAGAACGGTGCTCGCCACGTCAGGAAGTTTTTGTAGGACGGTTTTTGTCAAAGCAGCAGCGGCTTTCCAGCCGGGTTGCGTGAAGCTTGCGACGGTGCCGTAGATTTTCTGACCGTCCAAAGTTTGGAACCAAGGCTCAAGCACCGGGTCCGCCAGGCGAAGACGTCGTGTGCCGGTAGAAGCCTCGGACTTTTCATCGACGACGCGTTTTCTTCGCTGGCCAATTTCGACGACGGTGCCTTGCGCGAGTTGGCGCACGAGCCAGTTTTCCTCGTTCAAGAGATCTCGAATTTCCTCATTGGCCGTGTCGATCCAGACCCCGCGGCGTCCTTCGGGCGAGACGCGTAGGCGAATGCCGGCCTTTTTTGTCAAAGGAGGAAGGTCGCGACGAAACACCTGCAGCCAAGCTTCAAGTTCCGGCGTCAGTTGCGGACAGCCGGCGAGGTCCAATGTTTTACGCCATCGCACGAGCCCGGATTTTTCGTAGAGCCCCAGGCGGGCTGAGGTTTGGAGCCCCAGGCGAGCTGGGTTCTGTTCGTGTCCCGGTTCGTAGGTAAACTCGAGATGATTGCGGAGGCCGCCATCGCCGATCCAAACAGTTTTGATATGAGAAGGCGCAAGCCCGAGATCGGCGAGCGCTTTACTGCGCCTTGCTTCGACTTGGGTGCGCGAGAGAGACAGCAAGTCGCAGCCAGAGCATAGATGACTGTAGGAACATGAGAGCGACATTGGCACACCATCGGCGAAGTGCCCTTCTGTGTCACCGACTTTGAAAGCCTCATCCCGGTTCCGCGGCGGGTATGAAACACTTGGCAAGAGATTCAAAGGGACGAGTCTACGAACTCAAAAATATGGGCGAAATCCCTTGGAATGACTGGGGATTTTTAGCGATCGGTGGTATACGGTGTCCGGCGGATTTGAAACACTCGGCTTGGCCCGTTTCTCGATAGTCCAAACTCCGGCGGACGGAAATAACGGATCTGGGGAACAAAGAAGAAATGATCTTCGAATTGTTTAAAAACACATCGAATCGGTTTGCGCTGGCGGTCTTTGGCTGCGCGCTCTTATCGAGTTCAATAGCTCGGGCAATCGACTCGACCGAAGTGCTTCCTGAGGCGATCAACTCACCATCGGTGCGTATGGGAGTTGTGTCGGGCATTGGGATGAAGTTTCTCTCCAACGGCGATCTCATGACTCTTGGAGATATCAACTCGGTTGAGTTCGATATTTCGACGCTTCGTCAATTTGAGCCGCGAGTGAACGAGCTGGTGGCGGTGTTGAATCAATTCGGCAGTCAACGACTTGGCGATCAGCTTTCGCTGGGAGTTCTCAAGGTCGATACAACTCCGGAGGTTCGTTACTTGGCTCCGGTTTACGCGCGCGGAATCACTCGGCAGTGGACGGTGGGTTTTGGTCTTCCGATCGTGAACTACCGAAACCGTTTGAACCTGTCGCAACACGGTTCCAACCTTGCCGCGGTTCGTGCTCAAGTTGGAAACGCGTCCGCCGATCTGAACGAGGCATTTGATCAGCTCAACGTGAACCTCGCGATAGTGGCGCAAGAGACGCTTGTGAAGAAGGGGTATAAGCCCTTGGTGGATCGCGACGAGACTTTGCTTGGCGACCTTCAGATCGTGAGCCTCGTGCAGATGAACAAGGAAGAGAAGTTTTCGACCCAGCTTAAAACCTTGCTCTCGGTTCCGACGGGAGAGGGCGACGACCCGGATGATTTGGCGGATCTCGGTGCGTTTGGATATACGGCGATTGAGAATCAGCTGCTGGGAAATTATATCCCTCTAAGAAAGTGGCAACTGGCGGCGAAAGTCGGTTACCGCTACGTCTTGCCGGACCGAGTTTCTCGTCGTATTCCAACTCGCGAAGACGACACGCTTCCGGGACCAGAGACCAAGATGACAGTCAATCGTCGTCCCGGCGACGCGATCTTCGGCGGTGGTAGCGTGACCTATAGCGTGAGTCGCGGACTCGACATCGGTATCGGCTGGGAGTTCACGCGCAAGGGCGCGGACTCTTATTCGGGCTCGGCGCCCGTGCGGTACGATTTGATTTCCAATCAACTGGAAAGCTCATCGGATCGCGCACGGTTTGGTATTTCGTATTCGACGATCGAATCTTTCTTCGCGGGCCAAGCGATGCTCCCGTCGATCATTGCTTACGAGTTCTCGGATAACTTCAGCGGTCGCAACACAGAAAGGATGGCGGTGCATGAACTCTGGCTTCAGCTATTCTTTTAGTATCGCTTCTTCGCGCAAGCGCTTCAGAAGCTTGGTCTCGCCCTTGGCTCGACCGATCTCATGTACCGCGGTGCTTTTGGTGTTGGTGGGATTGGTTGGGTGTTCGCCCGAACCGGTGGCGCGCGAGTTTAAACAGGCGAAGATGGACTTCGGTCCGACGCGAACTGACGGTGATATCGCGGTCGACGAAATCTCGATTAACCAGATGCCTTCGGCTTCCAGCTTCAAATGGCGAGGAGCGGTTGAAACTGCGACGTGGTATCGCGCGGCGGAAGACTTAAGCTGGCTTGCACGCCAAGTTCGCGCTCCTGAGATCGCACGAGTTTCTTTAAAGATGCGCGAAGCCGTGATGAAAACTTCGACTCCGTGGTCGCACACGATCGCGAGTTCGCCGTATGTGTCGGCGGCGATCGGCGAGACGCGCTCGGATACCGAAGCCTCGATTCAAGAAGGTGTCGACATGTTGACGGCCCAAGAGCCGATCATCATGGATTTGTTAAAGTCTCGCAACGCGCAGACGCAGTGGCCGACGGCGCAGGTTTCGTTGGTCGATCTCGTCGGTCGTATTGAAAAGTTCTTGGTCGACTTTGTTCATGATGTCGAAACCAGCAACGCCGACCCACAAGTGCGAAAACAAATTGTCGATGAGTTGCGCATCAACTTTGGACCCAAGATTGGGAGAATTCGCGCGCAGGCGGCGCTCGCGTACAACGAACCAAAGGTTTACGACTTCGTTCGGCGCATTCGTGAAATCCTGAAGGCCGAGGACATCGATCTTGGTCCGGACTTGAACAAGCAGTTGGATCTTGCCGAGCGGCTACCGCGCGACGCTGAGCGAATCAACTCCGCCAAACGTGCGCTTTCGGTGCTCATCGATTTCTGGCTAGCTGCTTCGCCCGAAACACGGGATCAAGAATTCAAACCGGTTTCCAAAGAGCTTTACGATTTCTTTAAAGACCAATCGGTGGAAGACCTTGATTGCCTGAAGCGAGGTTGCGGAATCCTGACCGTTTTAAAGCGCGAGATTTTTATTCTGCCGCAGCTTGAAGAGTATGGCGTTCGCAAGCTTCGCAACAAGCTCGTCGAGGCGGCGCAGGCGTCGATTCGCGGTGAGCTTGAAAGTCAGGCGACGGCGTTTTTGCCAAAACTTCACGAAGAAGTCGGCAACATGATCGTCGGTGAACTTCGTCGTCAGAAGAGCAATATCACGAAGATTTCACAAGACTACGGTGCTTATTTGCGGGTTGCCATGGATCGCATGGCGGTCGCGAAGCTTGGTATTCGTGAAAAGGCGACCTTTTACGGTGTTGAACCAACTCGTCTGCGCGTGAGCATCGACTTTGAAGACAGCGGAATCTCGGCGTCGGCTGAGACGCCGACTTCCAATAATTCGCGGTTTGTGACTGGAGCTGGAGCGATCGGGGCTGGGCTCTCGCTGGCTGTTGATCAGTTGGAGAATCATCTTGAGCCGTATCTCGCCAATCAGGGCTTAAACCCGATTCGCCTGCATCAAAGCCTGTCTCGAACGCTGTTTGAGCAGATCAACAAAGTTCTCGTCGTGGGTGGATTTAAAACGGAGGCCTCGAAGTCGTTTGACGCCTTGTCGGTTTCCATCGACCGCGACATGTCTTCGCGCAGTCGGTTTAATCTTCGCACGATGTCGGGATCTCCGGTGTCGTTTGCCGTCCCCGACAGCGTTCAGCTTGGTAAAACCTCGCGCGCAGATGCCGTGATGACGTCGACGATTCCGACGAAGCTCTCGGTCAGTGTCGGTGGGCAGGCGGACATGATCCGAGGTTTAAGTCGGCTTGCTATTCAGCTGAAGGACTGGAAGTCGACCAAGTTTGACGAGACGCTTGGTTCCATCGTACTGGCCGACTTCGTTCCCGATCTCCCGCGCGAGGCAGTCGACCAAAAGCTTTTCCCGAAAGATCTCTTCTTCGCCGCGGCGATCGGCAATGCCGCGATTATTTTGCAGAACGCGACGAAGAAGTCTTCTAGTATCGGCCTAATCAGTCCGCAGAAACGCATTCGCTGGGCCAACGAGTCGCTTTCGCCCCAGGTCGAGCTGTCGGGAGCGATTTCCGGTGAAGCGCCTCGAGTTCCTACGCCCTCGGCCGTGGCGCCAGCGGAGCAAGAAACGATGGCCGTCGTATTTGATATCGTCAACGGCGAGCGAGCGACGGAAGCAAAAATCGCGGATGTCGCGAGATTCCTATCGGCTTTGACGGTGTTTTTGAAGGCGGTCGACGATATCGAAAACACGAGATCAAGTGTCTTGTTGGAGCGTGATGCCGACGGCGTCTCGCCGTTGGATCAATTCACCGGTGGTCGCCAAGATATCAAACTATTGGTGATGGCAATCGCCAACTTCCTTTCCAAAGAGGCGCGTGGCCTTGATGGTCTGGTTCGACCTACCTACGTGCGCACACAGGGCGGCGTCGCTGTTGGGCCACGCGGAGAACCACGTTTGATCGAACAAGCTTTGGTGATCCGGGCTCTGTTGGATGCATCGGAAGCAATTTCGGCTGCGATTTATCGCCATGAGGCGCAAGACATCTTCTCTGCGACCAATGTGAACTTCTTTAAGCCGGAATTGGCATTCTATGCGGACCAGCCGGGTTCGACGAAGGCTCCTAATCTGGAGGCCTTGGTGGCGATGCTGGTTGCTGGAGAAACGTTAAAACCGCATCTGCCCAGCCAGCGTCAGGTCCAGTGGTCGAAACTTTCTAAACCGTGGATCGGCGCCCTGCGCGATGCTGCCGAGAGACTTCCTTAATCCCATCTGGCTTTGCTAAACTCATAGATCTCCACACAAGGGGTCTATGATGAGTCTTTTAAAGATTTCGGTTCTAATGCTTTCCGCAACATTGTTTAGCGCGACAGCGCAAGCCGCTGGCGATGCGACCTGTGGTGCTGATCTGATCAAAGGTGCGAGCACGGAAAAACAGAAGTCACTTTACGACTTCGAAGTGAAGAGCATCGATGGTTCTCCGGTAAAACTGGCGGATTACAAGGGCAAGGTTTTGATGGTGGTCAACACGGCGTCTCGCTGTGGTTTCACCTCGCAGTACAAAGACCTGCAGGACATTTACGCGAAATATCAAGACAAGGGGTTCATGGTTCTAGCCTTTCCGTCGAACGATTTCCTGGGGCAAGAGCCGGGCAGCAACAAGGACATCAAGGATTTTTGCGAAACGAACTTCAACACCAAGTTCCCGCTTTTCGAAAAGGGCCCGGTGAAGGGCGACGCGATTCAGCCGGTGTTTCGTTATCTTACGACGGATGCCAATCCGAAGATGACGGGATCGGTTTCTTGGAATTTCGAAAAGTTCGTCATCGATCGCAACGGACAACTGGTGGGACGGTTTAAGTCACGGGTGAAGCCGTCGGCGGCCGAAGTGACGAAGTTGATTGAATCGCGCCTACAAGAAAAGACCCCCGAAAAGGGCAAGGATTCGGCGACGTGCTCGTAGAGATCGAGCGCGCGCAGAAGTCGTTTCCCAAGACCGGGGTTGTTGTCCGGTCGTTGGACTTGAGAATTCCCAAGGGGCAATTTCTGTGTTTGCTGGGACCAAGTGGCTGCGGCAAGTCCACCCTCTTGCGAATGATCGCGGGTCTTGAGACCCCCGACACAGGTAGCGTACGAACATCGGATGCTCGGGTTTCTTATGTTTTTCAGGAACCACAGCTGCTGCCGTGGCGGACGACGCTTGAAAATGTCATGCTGCCTCTCGAGCTAGAAGGTGGTTTAAGCGGTTCAGAATTGCGAGAGCGAGCGCGGTTGGCGTTGGTTTCTGTGGGCTTGGGCGAGTCGCTCGACAAAGTGCCGCATGAGCTTTCTGGCGGCATGAAGATGCGCGCAAGCTTGGCTCGGGCCTTGGTGACGAAGCCGGATTTGCTTTTGCTGGATGAGCCCTTTGCGGCGCTTGATGAAGTGACAAGATTTCATCTGCAAGATGATCTTCTTAGCTACTGGCGCGGGTTTCAGATGACGGTGGTCTTTGTTACTCACTCGATGTCGGAAGCGGCGTATCTTGGGCAGCGCCAGATCGTGTTTTCGAAACGACCCGCAAATGTCATCGCAGACCGTACAACGAAGCTTGTTGGCGAGCGAAGCTTTAAGCAGAGATTTTCTCTCGAGTTCGCAAAGGAGCACGCAAGCGAAGTACAAGAGCTTCAAGGTTTGTTCCGTTCGGACGAGGAGATGAATTGAATTTCCTTTTACCCTGGATTCCATTTCTAGCGCTGGGTCTCGTTGTCGAAGTTTTGGTGAGAACGGAGATTGTGCCGTCTTATCTCTTACCGGCGACTTCCGATGTGTTGGTTTCGCTGGTTCGCGATCACAAAGAACTTTTGGGTGGTCTTGAGTCGACAACGATCGCGGCGGTGCTTGGACTTCTTTTGAGTTTAACGCTTGGTCTTTTCGCGGCCGTCGTGCTTTCTCTCTCGGAGAGACTTCGTCATGCGTTTTTGCCTTACGCGGTTTTCTTTCAGACGGTGCCGATTATTGCGCTGGCGCCGGTGTTGGTGATTTGGTTCGGATTTGGTCGACCGACGGTGATGGCAAGTGCGTTTATCGTTTCAGTTTTTCCAATGATCGCCAATTCGATCGCCGGCCTCTTGGCGCCAGACCCGATGCTTTTGGATCTCTTTCGATTGCACAAAGCCTCTCGGTTTCAAACATTGTGGAAACTACGTCTACCGACGGCGATGCCGTCGATTTTTACGGGGCTAAAAATCGCGGCTGGTTTGGCTGTGATCGGTGCGGTCGTTGGCGAATTTGTTGCCGGTGGAGGTCTGGGCGAGGTTGTAGATGCCGCGAGAACGCAGCAGAGGCTCGATAAAGTCTTTGCAGCGGTGCTTCTGTCATCCTTTTTAGGATTGGCTCTCGTGGGATTGATTGATCTAGTGTCTAAGCTCTTCTTGCGTTCATGGATGAGGGTTCCGAAATGATTTCGTGTTCTGTTTTGCGTCGTTCGTTTTTATCATCTCTGACTATCGCGTCGATTCTCGCGGTCTCAATGGGATGTTTCGCACAGGCGAAGACGAAGGCACCGGAAAAAGTGAAGCTGGCGCTCAACTGGAAACCGGAACCGCAGTTTGGCGGATTTTATACGGCGTCGCTCATGGAGATCGACAAGGGACATGGTATCGAGCTTGAGATCGCACCCGGCGGGGCGGGCACGCCAGTTGTGCAGATGATCGCTTCAGGGCAGTTCGATTTCGGCCTCGCCAGCGGCGATGAGATCGTGGTCTCTCGTGTGCGTGGAATTGATCTCGTCGCCTTGTTTGCGACGTATCAAACGAATCCCCAGGGTGTGATGACTCATTCGGATCGCGGTTTTGAGTCGCTGGCGGATGTTTTTAAGAGCCCGGGCACGATTGCGATGCAAAAGGGACTGCCTTATGCGCGTTATCTGCAAACTCGCTATTCGGCGGGGATGAGAGCTTCCATTGTTCCTTACTTGGGTGGAGTGTCTAACTTTTTGGGACGCAAAGACCACTCTCAGCAATGCTTCATCACCTCCGAGCCTTTGCTTGCGGCAAAACAGGGTGCGAAGGTGAAGACGTTCTTGGTGGCTGATAGCGGGTTCAACCCTTACACGACGGTTTTAGTCACGCGGCGGGCGCTTTTAAAAGAGAAGCCCGCTTTGGTGAAGAGCGTGTTGGAAACCGTTCGCCAGGGCTGGCGTCTGTATTTGGACGACCCAAAAGCTCTGGACCTTACCAATGCCAAAATGAATGAGCTAAATCCTTCCATCGATCTTGCGACGATGAAGGAGATGGCGATTGCGCAAAGACTTCTGATCGAACCGGCAAAGGCCGACAAGGCGGATCTCGGGAAAATGACAGCGGCCCGCTGGCAAGAGCTCGAGGAGCAGCTGCGCTCGATGAAGGTTATCGAAAAACGCCCTTCCGCGGACGGGTATTTCCCGGCGGATATTTAGCGGATATAAAAAGGGGAATGGGTGCAGAGCCTTAAGGGTGTTTCGATCTTGATCGTCGATGACGAGTCCGAACTCCGAGAAATTCTCGCGGAGGAGTTTCTGGCGATGGGTGCCGCTGTGCGAACGGCCAGTGGCGGTGACGAAGGCTTTGAGGTCTTCGAGGAATTTCAACCGACAGTTGTTTTAAGCGATGTGCGCATGTCTGGAGGCGACGGCGTTTCTCTGCTTGCGCGAATTCGTCAGCGCTATCCGAAGGCGCCTCCATACGTGTTCCTGCTCTCTGGATATGCGGAATTGCATCAGGGAGATGCTAAGACGTTGCGCTTTGAAGAATTGATCCCTAAGCCGTTTAGCTTAAAAAAACTTCGGGCGCGTGTGCTTGAGGTGACAAGGCAGGTCTCGCCATAAAAAAACGCCCGCCGAAGACGGCGGGCGTGGACAGCATGTAGCGGTCCTTATCTAAGATCAGTTCATGTTTTGGTTCTGGTTCTTTTCGGCTTGCAGCTGACGAGCTGTCGCCAAGATTCCGTTAACCATTGTGTTCGTCGCGTTCACGTCTTGATCGAGTGTGCGAGCGATACGATCGATCGATGCCGAAGAGAGCGAGCCAGAGTTTCCAAGGCTGCGTGCTTCTTGAAGGTCAACGCCGATTTGTGCCCAAGCAGCTGCTGCCGATGCGTCGTCTTGTGCTTTCTGAGCTTGATCAAGAGCGATGATCAGCTTCGAAGCCGATTCTGGCTGGAGTTGGTACATTTGTGCGATATCCGTGATATCCAACGCCTCTGCCGAGTTATCACCCATTTTGCGATAACGTCCGCCGCATGTGTCGATTGTTTGGTACGAACAACGGCGAACAGTGCCACCGCCATATACAGGGTAGTAACCGCAATGTTCGCGTTGGCGAACTTCACAGCGATGAACGGAGCGTGTTGGTGGTGGGCTGCGATGAGCAGAATCCACAATGATTGCGCCGATAACCGCGCCGGCCGCACCAGCTGCGACTTCGCGATCCGTACAACCGACCTGCATGGTCGTGAGACTTAAGAGAGCAGTGAAGAGAGCCATTCGCATGTGCTTCATAGTAATCCTCCAAAAATCAAAATCGAGTTTCGACCCGGCACTAAGGTGCAAGACGGAGACCCCTATTTGAGGCGAAATCCATTGGGATTTATGGTCGACGGCGGTAGATTGTGAGGGCGAGGGTGCCGTGTTCTGTCAGGCGAGCGCCCCAAATTGGCCAAAAATGGCATTTGGAGAAGAGGAAAATGGGAAAGCTGTTAGCCGTGGTGGCGTTGAGTTTCGGCCTCATCGGTCTCTTGGGTTGCCAGAGTCTCGTGGAATCGGTGTTGGAGAAACCGCAGGTGCAGTTTCATTCGGTAGCGGTTCGAGATGCCACAAAGGATGGCGCCACGGCCGTGATCGCCATTGATGTCACGAATCCCAACGGTGTGACTTTGACGGTGGATGAACTCAACTACGCTCTTGAGATCGGCGGGCGCGAAGTCGCCAAAGCCGAGGTCAAAGAGATCGCCAAGCTTCAGGCGCGATCGACATCGCGAGTGGAGATTCCGGTGCCATTTCAATATTCGCAAGTGTTCTCGTCGGTGATGGATCTTATCACCAAGGGTACGGCCGCCTATAAAGTTCGCGGTGAGGCGCGTGTCGGTCTTTTCACATTGCCGTTTGATCACGGCGGCGATCTTAAGCTTCGGTAGTCGGTTTTTGGGGATGTTGTCATGAAGCACGAGTTCTATCTTTTTCGGCACGGAGAGACCGACTGGAATAAACAAGGGAAGATGCAAGGTAGCGCGGATATCCCTTTAAATCCCACCGGCCTGAAACAGGCCGAAGCTCTGCGTGAGTTCTTTGACTCCTTCGTAAAAGGAGGGGAAGGCGCCGGCGCCGGAGAGTTCTTTTTGCAGCGAGATCTTGTTTCGTCCGATCTCACGCGAGCGTTGCAGACGGCGGCGATTGCGTTTCGTCTGAAAGACCACGCTTTGATTCGTCGTGACCCGCGTTTTCGCGAAACGCATCTTGGAAAAGCAGAGGGTCTCAATCGCGAAGAGTTGGTCACGCAGTTTGGTGAAGAGATTTGGAATCAGTGGATCGGGCTTGGAGAGTCGACCTGGGATGCGAGGTTCCCGGAAGGTGAGTCGAAGGCGGATGTGCGCGATCGCGCGACCGCGGCCATTTTGGATCTCGCACGTGAGCAGCATTCGACGATGGGATCTCAAGTTTCCGACGGCTCGGGGCTTCGCCGGATCGCGGTTGCCACGCACGGGGGGCTTGTGAGGCGACTTCTGCATTCGCTTTTACCGGAAGAGAAAACGCCGATTGACGTCGTCAACGGCTCAGTTTTTCTCTTTACGTTGGAAAATGGAGTTCTTACCGCCGACCGCGCTCCCATCTTCACCCCATAGCAGACCTACGGCATATTCGAACATGATTCGACGCGCACGATGCCAGACTTGTCGAGCACCACACGATGGGTGCCGATTTCCGTGCGATCGGGTGGTGGAAGCTTGGGCTTCATTCCGAGAATGGCCATCACGGCGTGTTTCCAAACACGAAGGCGTGAAGGGCGCGCGTAGGGGCCGGTCAGCAAGGTCGTGCGTGTGACCATGTGAAAGTGATAAACCCGATGCGAGCGTGAAAGCACGAAGCGCCCGTCGGCTTCCAGATCCGTGAGGTCTTTAAACGGATCGTCCATAAACTTTAAATGGCGATCAAGATTGAGGCGCACATTTTCGTGGAGTGAGCGAGTCTGATCGGCGGCGTCGAAGCCCGCATCCAAGAAGAAGACACGTCTTAGGTAAAGAACGTCCTCGGGCAGACGAAGACTGCGTTCGACGACCGCATCCGTGTGTCGTGCCTCGGTGACTTCAGCCTCCACAGATTTGGAAGGGAGAATGTGCAGCCATTCTCGACTTAAACCGAAACGTTTTTTTCCCGCGACGAGTATGGTTTCGAAATCGGGAATCAGAACCATCGCTTTTTCTTGCAGCTTGTGGCGCGCCCAGTCTTTCATGCGGTCGCGAAGAACATAGAGAATGACACCGAGTCCAACGACCATCAGACCTTGCGACGCCAGTGTAGCGACGTTTTTTCGTCCAAACTGTTCGAGTGTTGCCGCCGTGATGGCGGCAATTGCCGTTCCGACAAGTGCGGTGGATTCACTGAGTCTTTGGGCCGCTTGAGTTTTTGCGACGTCGACAAAGGTTTTGCTTTGGAAAAACTTTTTTAGCTGGCTAAGCCGCATGAGATGTCGCTCACGCTCGAGCTCGGTTTCGGAATCAAAAGACCAACACTTGGTTTTGCGATACACGGCTTCATCTTCTTGAAGGGCGAGAAGCAGTTGTCGAACACGCAGCCTGGACGCTTCGCAACCGGCGTGGCCGTCGACGGTCGAGCCGTTTTCTGTGTTGAGTTCAAGATCAGGGTCATCGGACTGGGTGCGAAGCTCGCTTTCGAAGCGCTGGAGTTCGACGTGAACGGCGCCGAGGTACTGCACGTAGAGCTGACTCGTGTACTCGTCGAGCAGGCTATTGAGCTGTCGACCTTCTTCGCTGCGAGATCGCATCGCGTCTCGCATGAGTTCGACTTTGCGACGAACGGCTTGCAGGTTCTTCGCGAGCAGATCGAAGCCGTTTGAGCGACTCGTCGGCGTTGAGAGCAGGCTTTGTGAGACGAAAAATTCGCGGCCATGTTCGTGAGAAAAGCGTTTTAGCCGTTCGGCGACGATGGCCGCCAGATCTTTTGAAGCTTCGAGCACCCCTTCTCGCAGATCGGAAGGGACTTCGACTCCCATTGCCGTGCTGGCCAAGGTCTCGAGTTCAAATCGAGAGTTGGCTTGTTTGAGATAAGACAGCGCTGTCATGAAGTTTTCATCTTCGAAACCGTGCTGAGTCGGCATCGAAAGTCTTAGTCTTGTGCGAAAGTCCTTGGCCATTTCGTTTTTGCCAACAAGGCCGATTTCAAAGCTCTTGGGGAAATAAAGAAAAACTTCGGTGGTGATTTTCTGCGGCTCACGCGCGAACTCGACGACCGATTTTATCTCGAGATTGTGGTGATCGTGTCGCGAAACCTGCATGACCGTTTTGGCGGCTGAACCGGTTCCCACAGCGGTTTGACGAAAGAGACGACGAGGGTTGAGCGCCTCGGCGGACTTGGTCAGGATCGCTATGACAGATGGGCCTGGTCGGAGCGTTAGTTTCACGGTCTCGCGTTTCTTTCCTTTGCTAGACTCTCCTGGCGTCAAGCCAGAATTCTATCAGGGTAAGATTGAATGGGTGGGCTTCCAAGGGAATTCTCAGTTTCCCTGTAAAACCTGCGAGACAGGGAAGCCGCTCTAGTAGCGAAAACCAAGGGAAGACGGCGTACTGGCGCGCAATGAGCCATGCCTTTAAAATCGGCTGCTTATGCGGTCGTTTGGGTCTCTTTTTAAGAATATGCTTCGCCGGGCTCTTCGAGTGGCTTGTTTTGGAGCATTGGCCTCGATTGTTTCGGTATTGCTGTTCTCGGTCCTGCCGGTGTTGATCACGCCTTTGGCGGGAATCCGCGCCACGCAAGCTGTGCTTTCAGGTGAACGTCCGCGCTTTGATAAAACCTGGGTGAGCCTCGACCAGATTTCGCCGCACGTGGTGAGGTCGGCGATCGCCTCGGAAGATTTTCGCTTCGCTGAGCATAGCGGGTTTGATTTCGATGCGATTCAGAAGGCCATGGAGGCCAACCGTCGTGTTGAGAAGCGAGGAAAAGGCCGTATTCGTGGCGCAAGCACGATCACGCAACAGACCGCGAAGAATGTGTTTTTATGGCCCAGCAGAAACTGGCTTCGAAAAGGGCTTGAGGCTTGGTTCACGGTTTGGATCGAGATGTTTTGGTCGAAGAAGCGAATTCTTGAGGTCTATCTCAACGTCATCGAGTTCGGGAATGGTGTCTATGGCGTCGAGGCGGCTGCCCAGAAGTTCTTTAAAAAACCCGCAAGCAAGCTCACTTCGAGTGAGGCGGCGTTGATCATCGCGGTTTTGCCGAACCCGCGAAAACTGAGAATCGATAAACCCTCACATTATGTTCGTTACCGCCAATCGGCGATTCAAAGACGAGCGTGGTTTGCCGAAATTCCAAACTGACCAGACCGAAGCCGAGTCCTTTCTCGACTGAGGCCGAGGGCTCTCATTTCGAAGCAAATTCAAGCCGATAACTCCTAGGGAATGTTTTTTGGAGAGATGAGTTTCCGAGGAGTAAACATGAGTGAATCCCATGGATCGGCACCTGGATCGACACCCAACCTAGAGAAGTCCTTGCGACATCTTTTTGTTCGTTGGCTACTGGCGGCGATTGCGGCACTTACCGTGGCGACGGTGTTCAATGCTTGGACGTCGAACAATGTTTTCGCGGCCGATGTGTTTATCGACGAGGGTGAAGGTGATTTCGAAAAACCAACGCCAGTGGAAACACCTGCGGACGGCGCGGCTTTTGGAGCGACAAGCTCCGAGCCATCGGTGGGATCGGATTCGGGTGTGGGCCTGGATTTCGACGCGGATTTCAACGCCGGTAAATCTGGTACAGCCGACGCGGGAACTCCGAATGTGATCGACACGACGGCACCACAGGTTGAATCGACGATGCAGGATGCGCCTGTAGTTCCGGTTGCGGAAACTCAGGCTGTTCCTGAAAAGCCGGTGAAGAAAGTGGAAAAGGCTGCGAAAAAGTCTGTCGCGGCGAAGGCGGCGAAAACTTCGAAAGCTGTTAAGTCGGACAAAAAGACGGCTAAGAATAAATCCGCCAAGGCGACGAAGACGGCTTCTAAGTCTGAAAAATCCAAAGGCAAAAAAGTTGGCGACGCGAAGAAGTCTTCGAAAAAGAAGTCGGCGGACAAGGCCGGTAAGAAGTCCCGCAAAGTCGCGAGCATCAAATACGCTGGTGGCCAGTATGTCACGACGTCTCGTGATTGCGCGATGGAGTCGGCGCCTGGTGCCGGTGACTCCATTGGGCAAACCAAGGCTAGTCGAAAACTTTGGGTTGAAGATGCCGGCGACAATAGCTACTGGAAGGTCTACAGCAAATCAGGCCAAGCCGCCTATCTCTCCCGCAGCTGCTTCTAGGTACCTCCTTGTTTTCTGATTTGCACCGCGTAATGCGGGCATGAAAAAGCCCAGGATTTTAGGTCCTGGGCTTTTGCTTTTTCAGATCGGCCCGAGCCTGGAAAGGGCTCTTGCCACAGGGTTACTTGTTGATCGCGCTTGCGAAGCCTGCCGAACCGCCGCCGGATTTCGCTAGGCGAGCAGTGCCTTTGGAGGCGTGGCCCAAGTATTCCTCTTGCGTGAACGAATCGACCTGGATGGCCTCGGTGCGAAGCTCGTCGGCGCGAATCACGTCTTGATACTCCTCTTTGGTGATAATGCCCTTGGCCATCGCCGACTCGATAAGAGCGCGGCCCTTGGCTTTCGGAATCTGACGATCGCGTACGGCTTTGCGCATCTTGCGTTCGATGACTTCCGCACGTTTGACGACCTTGAAGGTCTCTTCCAGTTTCCCCATCTGTTCGACGGAGTTTTGCGGAATATAGATGCCGTCGGTGTGACGGATGCGTACCTCGGAGTCGGCCAAGATCATCGAAGCGATCTTATGGACGTGACGGTCATCGGCCTCGCCCGCCAGTGCATTCACGTTCGACCAAACGCGTACGACATAGCGGAAGAACCACGAAAGCCCGGGAACCGTGAGGTTCGCAAAGATTCCGTCGAACGCTTTTTGGATTTCGTAAAGCGCGTGGTTCATCGTGTAGTGGACAAAAGGAAGATCTTCTTTGCGACGGCCTTCGGCTTCGTAACGACGGAGTACCGACGTTCCGATGTACATCCAAGAAAGGATGTCGGCGAAACGACCAGTGATCATCTGCTTACTCTTTAGTGATCCACCGAGCGAGCCCATCGCGATGTCGGACATGATCGCAAACGTCGCCGAAGCCCAAGAAAGCTTGCGGTAGTAGCGAGCTGTTGAACCGCCGACCGGGCTCAAGGATACAAGGCCGCGTGTCCAAGACAGAACAACCGCGCGGAAGAGGTTCTTTGTGATGTGTCCGATGTGACCCCAGAAGGCGGCATCGAATGTCACGAGGTCGCCGCGTCCGATGGCGTCGACTTCTTTGAAGGCAAACGGGTGAGCGCGCATCGCACCCTGACCGAAAATGATCAGCGTACGAGTCATGATGTTCGCACCTTCAACCGTGATACCGATTGGAGTTGCGATGTAGAGATGGCCGAGCAAGTTCTTAGGTCCGAGAGAGATCCCCGAACCACCGACCACGTCCATGCCATCATTGATGACTTTGCGGCCGATTTCGGTCGCGTTGTATTTTGCCATCGCTGTCGTAACGGCTGGCTTGATGCCTTTGTCGAGAGCGCCGAGCGTGTACTTACGCATGGCTTCGATCATGTAGTTGAAGCCGGCGATTCTGGCGATGGGTTCTTCCACGCCTTCCATCATGCCGATTGGGAAACCGAACTGTTTGCGGATCGAGGCGTAGGAGCTGACGACTCGTGTGACGGTCGCTGTACCGCCTGCGGACTGCGCGGGAAGCGAGATCCCGCGACCAGCGGCCAAACACTCCATCAGCATCAACCAACCACGACCGGCACCTTCGATGCCACCGACAATGGTGTCGACGGAAACGACGACGTCCTTGCCTTGAGTTGGACAGTTGTAAAACGGTGTGCCAAGCGGATCGTGTCTGCGACCAACGACAACTCCAGGAGTTTTTGTTGGAATGAGTGCCGCCGTGATGCCGAGGTCTTCGCCTTTGCCGAGAAGATTTTGAGGATCTTTCAGGCGGAACGCGAGACCGAGGATGGTCGAAATCGCCGCGAGCGTGATGTAGCGCTTGTTCCAGTTGAGCTTCATGTACAGCTTGCCGTCGTCGCCTTTAAAGAGCACGCCTTCCGCTGTTAGTGAGCCCGCGTCTGATCCCGCGCCTGGCTCGGTGAGAGCGAAACATGGAATCTCTTCGCCATTTGCGAGGCGAGGGAGCATTTTCTTTTTCTGTTCTTCTGTTCCGTAGTGAACGAGGAGTTCGGCTGGTCCAAGTGAGTTTGGAACCATGATGCTGATACACGCCGGAACCGAGCGAGACGAAACCTTCTTGATGACTTCAGAGTGCGCGAGCGCGGAGAAGCCGAGTCCACCGTACTCTTTTGGAATGATCATGCCGAGGAACTTTTCTTTTTTGATGATGTCCCATGCGGCTTGAGGAATGTCGCGCTCTTCCCAGATTTCCCAGTCGTCGATGGCTTCGCAAAGCTTTTCGACCGGACCATTGAGGAAGGCTTTTTCTTCTGCCGTGAGATCGGGATACGGCTCTTCCATCAGCTTTTTGAAGTTCGGGCTTCCGCTGAAGAGCTCACCTTCGGCGCCAACTGTACCAGCTTCCAGGGCGATGCGCTCGGTGTCGGAGATCGCGGGCATGATGCCTTTTAAGATCTTCATCACGAGGCCCGATACAACCACACGACGGATGGGAGGGACGTTGAAGATCAGAAGCAAAACCGCTCCGACCGCGATCACGGGAATCGGCGCTCCGAATCCGACAAGTGCCAGTGCGATGAGAACCGTCCACACGAAGAACGGCACACCGACGTAGCCGAACACAACCACTAGTGCGGCAAAAATCGCCGCCCAAATTCCGGTCGAGAGGCCCGCGAGCGCGGCACCTCCACCAGCATCGATAAACAGTCCATGTATAGAACCCACTTGAATCCCCCTGATGTCTTACGTCTTCTTGCGACGGTTCTTGGTTTTTGTTTCTTCTTTCTTATTTCGTTTCGACTTTTCGCCAGCGCCCTCGGTGCGTCGGCGCGCGACATTTAAGAGTCCGCGCACGGATTGCATCAAGTGCCACTCCGCTTTTGGATCGTTCAACATTCGCGAGAAATGATGATATCCAAGGACGAATGAGTAGAGCGACCACGCGAACTGATCGCAGTCGAGGTCCTCACGGAAGTGGCCAACGTCCACGGCTATTCTCGCGGATTTCTCGATATTTGTGATCAAATCTCTTTGTGCCGTCTGGACGAAATCACGGGCGGGACCTGGACGATCATCGAGTTCCACGGAAGCTGAGATCAAAACGCTGCCTCCGGGCAACGAATCGGAGCCGTCGAGGAACTTCACCCAGTTTTCGACAAGAGCGAGAATGCGCGGTTCGCCGCGAGGTTTTTGGAAAGCCGGGTGAATCACCGCCGCAACAAAGCGGTCGACGGCGGCTTCGAGCACGGCGAGTTCCAAAGCGTCTTTGGTGCGAAAGTGCGCGAACAGCCCGCTCTTTGACATACCCACGGTTTTTGCGAGTTCGCCGATGGTAAGACCGCCCAAGCCCTCTCTGGAGGCCACGATCAGAGCGGCATCGAGAATCTGTTTGCGAGTCTGTTTCCCTTTTGCGGGGTAACTCAGGGTCATCATGCCTTAAAATTAGCACGACCGTTCGTTTTATTGCACGTATTCTTTTGGCCGGTCTGGAAAACCTAAACGCCGGCGCCTCGTTTCGAGACTTGAAAGCCGGAAAACTCTTTGATCTGATGGCCGTCAAATCGGCCAGACGGGGGAAGCTTAGCCATGCGTTTTATCGCAGCATTGATCGGCATCACGGGACTTTTTGTAGCGCACACCGCGGCGGCGGCTATTCCTTCGCGTGGTCCCAAGGAAAGCCTGATGCTGGAGTCGCAGGTGACGCACTCAGGTGCGTTTGTGAAGAGCCGGGTCGTGCTTGAGGCGGGAAATCCGAATTGGGTGAAGATCGGCGAAGGGCAAACGAAGGCCTTGCGAGCTGGTACAAGTGGCGAACGATTTGTGATCGAAGCGCGTGCGACCATGCTTGATGCCGAAGTGGCGGAAGTCGAAACACGCATTCGCAGTCAAAAACTCGAAGAGTCCGGAAAGCTTCTTGTTCGTTTGGGTGACTACGGTGTGATCACGAACACACAAATGGAAACAGTTTCCGGCGCGAAGGCGGCCCGAGCTGTTGAAACCAAGCTCGGTGTTCGGGTCGTCAAAGTTCGACTTCAGTAGAATTTCACGATGCCAGATTCGATATTGTAAAGAGCGGGCGTGATACGCAGGGCTCCTGCTTTGACTCGTTCGCGAAGAATCTCGGATTGTTTAAGCAGGTCGCTCGCCACGGCTTGCGCGTTTGTCGAAGCTTCGATTTCAAAACCCTTCGAGTGGCCTGCATGCTCGTTGGCTGGCACGCGAGAGAGCACGCGCGGTCGAATGTCCGCGATCGCTTGATCAAGAGCGGGACTACCGACAGATTGATTGGGATCGTGCTTGAGTGCGGTTTCCACGGCGCTGCAGCTGGTGTGGCCGAGTACGACGATCAAACTGGTATCGCTTTTTTGAACGATATGCTCGAGGCTCGCGATCACGGCGGAATCGATTGTCGTTCCCATGGTGCGAATCACCGAGATTTCGCCGACGCCTTGATCGAAGACCATCTCTGGCGGCACACGTGAATCGGAACACGAAAGCACAATCGCGTGGGGAGCGTCAGCCGTCGCCGACTTTGCGCGATCTGCCGGAAGGCGTCCGTCTTTGCGAAATGTTTGATTCACGTAACGACGGTTTCCATTTTCTAAGAATTTTTGTGCCTGATCCGCGTTGGGAAGTTTCGGGCTTGCTTTGGGTTCCAGCGGTTTTACGAGGGGAGCTTTGCTGTCAGCCGCTGGCTCGCGAATCCCGGGGGCTTGTTGCTTCGTGACAACCGGCCGAAGCTGAGACGGCAATGTTTCACCTGTTTCGACGACCAGGCTTTCGCCCTCTCCACCGGAAGCGCCTTTCACAAACAGAACCTCGGCTCCCGCCTCTTGTGCGGTTTCTTCTTTGGTCGTAATCGGCTTTAAGCCGTCTTGCGCCACGTTTGTGCGGATTCGGCGAGCGGCGCGATCAGTGGCGGCGGAGTCCGCGATAATGAGTGGAGAGGCCGATGCCAGTTGCGAGAGAACGATGGCGATGGAACTCAAGCCAAGAAGGATGAGATTGCGACGACTGCGAGTGCGGTTTCTTGATAGCATGAGGACATTTCGGCTGCTTTCTCGACATCCTCAAGACTTCGACTTTTGAAAATCAGAGATTTTTCCTAGGAGAGCGTCGCGATTTGAGACGAACGAGGCGGGTTGTGAAAACCCGCCTAGAAGTTCGACAGCGTATCTCTGCCATCTTTTATTTGCTTAGTGCCGGAAGCTCCCAGACTCTTTTTGGTTTTGC
This sequence comes from Bdellovibrionota bacterium, assembly GCA_963170185.1. GTDB lineage: Bacteria > Bdellovibrionota > Bdellovibrionia > Bdellovibrionales > JAMPXM01. The sequence continues at coordinate 41,806 of CAUJGS010000040.1, read as the reverse complement.
CGTTCCGTATTGAACGCGCGCGGCGGTGCCGTCTGGCAGCTCGTTGTACGATGTTTGCGGCACGCTGAAGATCAGGGTGTGAGTCTGCCCGCTACTTGTGTAGCGAGATACTGGGAAGAGCTCATCTCCCAGGCGCAGCACAGGGACTTCGTCCATCACTGGGAAACCTTCGGTGGTGCGAACAGCGATTTCAACGGCCGCATCGCCCTTCAGCTGGCGGCTACCTGCGACGGTTTCCTTGCGAAGCCAAATAGCCGACGCTGTGGAAACTGGCTGAGGCTCTGACGAAGCGCCCGCGAGTTCCGTGGCGCGGGCCGCGAGGTTTTTCACCAGTCGCAAGTGGCCAGCACGGACTTTCTCGACATTCGTAGAAGGCAAGAGCGAATCGATCCAACCGCCGACGCGCGAAGCGAGGTTCGCGATGAACGAAGCTCCTGTGGATGTGGTATTCGCCGCCGCGATCGCCAAAGCTTTTGCGGTGCCAAGTCCGAAGCGTACCTGCGCGAGTCGAATTTCCGCTTTCGGGGTTTGGTTGAAGATGAAACGAACAGCGCGTACCTGCGAGAGATCGATTCCGAAATCCTTTAGCGGAATACGAACTGTCTGCGTGAGATCCGTACTGTCGTTCGGAGGACCAACGAGGCGCGTGTAGTCTGCCAAGCTAAGAACCGACGAGAGCTTTTCGTTTTTGTCGACCAGTGCCAAGCCGAAAACAACAGGCTCATTCAGTTCGCGAGCGGCGTCGTTTAAGACGCGGCCGACGCGGAAGTCGAGGTAATCGAAATCGCGAACGTCCCAGCTGGTGCCGGCTTCCGCGAAATTGCTTTGGAAGAAACGATCGTCGCCGGCTTGTTGCCAGGTCACACGTGCAACCGGTGGTTCCGCGTAGGTGTTGTGCGAAACATTCACGCCTGTTGCGAGGTTCGAGGGTCCATTGACGTTTTTGCCAGTGGCTTCGGTGAAGTCGTCGACTCGACGTGTTTTGCGAAGCTCGAGAGAAGGAATGAAGTCGCGATCGACGATGCCTTCTTTGGTCATTGCCGTCGGTAGATCGAAGGCGGGATCAAAGAGTTGAGCGTGAGCGCCGTCGGCGTCGACACCGACATGCGCGCGGAAAAACCCGGTCATCGACTGCATAGCGATCGACTTTTGTTCCGGCGATTCGGTTTCCGTTTTCGAGAAGATCGGCTTGTGGGTTGGTTCTCCCGAGCAGCCCCACGAGTCGCTGGTTTGCCACTCTGTATTGAAGTAGTTGTGGTTGGCTCCCCAGACCATTTGCAAAGACTTGGAAGAAGGACGGTCTTCGGCCTCGTTTTGTTGGAAGTACTTCGAGCTCATGCGCTCAAAAGGGTTTCTTCCTTGGAGATCCGAAACGTCGCCATCACAAAGTGGAAGTAGCTGGTTCCATGCAACCGATGGAGCGTCGAGTACGCGATCGCTTTGGCCATCGACAGCGCCGATTTCAAAGAGAGCGCGGATGTCGAGCCCTGGAATTTTCGCAGGCCAGATGCTGCCTTTGTCGCGGAAGATATTGAGAGCCGCGCGAACGCCCTCGCCGCCACGCGAGTGACCCATGAGACCGACTTGGCCGATGTCGACGACCCCTTTAAAGAGGTCGGCGTCACCGAATTCCGCGGGTGCTCCACCTTGTGTGGACCATTTCTGCCAAAGCTCCAAGTGTTTTAAGATCAAACGTCCGCGCGCGAGCACGAGACCCCAGTCGTCGCTGTCGCCGCCGCCACACGTGATGCCGCGATTGGCGTTGATCGAGGCCACGACGTAACCCCAGCTCGCCAGGTGTTCCGCCGCGTATTTGTAACCTTCGTGATTCGGAGTCACGACAAAGCCCGACGGGCAGGCTCCTTCATTTGTATATTGGCAGCTTGAGTCGTTGCGAGGCGCGGTGCCAGCACCGCAAGTTCCGTGGTTGCCGTGAAGGAACAAGATCAAAGGACGCTTTTTGCCTTGCGGATCTTTGAGATTCGCCGGCCAGTACACACGTGCCCAGATTTCGGTCGTCGTGTGCGGAAGAATGTCGGGATCGACACTCGGTTTGAATTTATAGACGGCGGACTCGACGCCGAACGAGCCCGGAGTTTCCGTACTCGTTGCGATTTCGGCTGCGTTGGCTGCTTCCGCTGTGAAAAGTCCATATGCCAGTGATAGTGCCAGCCCAGTGACAAGACTCAGTACGAGAACCGTCACGGCTTTAGAAATGCGACCCATCGACTCCATATTCCCCCCTTGGCGACGATGATGCTTTTGAATTTCCCTCACGCGCGTTGTAGAGGTTTCTTGCCTTCCTGCCAAATGCCCTGAAACCTTTTGGCTTCAGATTGCAGAAAGTGCCGGAGGGGCGCCGTTGAAGAGAGCTGGCTTGAAAATCTTATTAGCGCAAGGAGTCATCGCGCAGGCTTTGCCGATGGGTGTCGAGACGGGCTGGGCGCAGAGTTCGGCACCGGCATTCGGCGAGAACTGCCGGTATCGTGCGGTGAGTGAGCAGGTGGGGCAGCTACCGGTTGATCCGATCGACGAAGCCAGCGGCATGGTTTGGGATCCAGCCTCGAAGAGTTTTTTTCTGATCAACGACTCTGGCGATTTGCCGCGGTTTTTTCGGGTGAAGCATGCCGCCCTTGCGCGCGACAAAGTTTCTGAGATTCATGAAATCCGATTTGAAAAGTGGAAAGCCTTTGATCTTGAGGAGCTCTCGATAGGCCCCTGTCCTTCGCCTTTGACCGGAGATTGTTTGGCACTGGCGGATATCGGAGACAATCGCGATCGTCGAAAGCATGTCGAGATCGGGTTTGTACCGATGCAGACCTTGCGCGCCGAAACTCCGCCAAAAAAAGTGAAGATCGAAAAAGTGGTGCGTCTAAAGTATCCAGAGCGGGCGTCGAATGCGGAAGCTTTTGCGATGTTGGAACAAGACCGTGCGGTGATCGTGACCAAGAGCCAAGATCGCAAAACTCGGGAAGCTCAAGCGGCTTCGGTTTTTCATGTGGATCTCGCCAAGGCGACGATGCAAAAAGTGGCCGAGTTTGACGTGCCGACGTGGGTGACCAACAAAGGCTTTGGCGGGTTGGTGACAGGAATGTCGGTTGTTCCGGGAGCTCGAGGGTTTCCTCGGAAGATGCTGCTTTTGACCTATCAATATGCGATTGAGCTCGAGGTGCTTTCGGAGAGCGGGCGAAATGCCAAGACAAAGGTCGAGCGCGAAGAGTGGAAAGTGCGTGCGCGCCGTGTATTGGACCTCGACTATTTGGAACAGCAGGAGGCCGTGGCTTATGATGATCAAGGACGGTTTTTCTATACGACGGAAGTTCCGATGAAAGTTTTCGGCGCCAAGTATGCGCCGATCCGAATGGTTGAAAAGGTGAAGTGTCCTTGAAACTTAAGCGTGCGCTTTCTTTATTCGGAGTACTTGGTGTTTTGACGGGCGTGGAGCACGTGCTGGCACAGCAACCAGCTAGTGAAGCCGCAAAACCTAAGGCGTCGCAAAACCGTGTGTTGACGGCCATGAGCACGACTTTGAGTTCCGGACATCCGCTACTGGTGCTGGCGGGTTCGCGTCCGATGCAGTTTTTTGAATCGCAGCGCTATTCCAAATGGTCGGTCTTGTTTGAGTCCCCGGTTCGCATTGACGAAGTGCGGGTCGAGACATGTGACCCGAAAAAGAGTTTCGAAGACGGTGTCGAGCTGTTTTTGGGACTCGATGACACGAGGCTGTTTGCCGAGGGCGGGCGGTCTTTGATCAAGTTTTCGATTCCGCGTTCGCGATCTCGTAACGAAGTGCGCGCGTTGACTCTTGGTTTTTTGGAGTCACAGGGCCTTTGTTTGAAATCGATCGCGTTTTTCACCGACGGAAAACCGACGGACCTGATTGTGCCAGAGGTTTTGGATGCGAAGGGTTGGACGGAGCTTGGCGATGGGCGTATCGATTTCGATGGGTTAGCCATGCCGCGAACTCCGCGCTCGGACCTTCGGTGGGAGCGCAACCTCATTGTCGATGGTCTGCGTGTTTGGAATGGCAATCAAGCCGCCGGTGATCGCTATCTCGAAGCGCCGCGCGCGCGTGTCTTGGAAGTCTCTGTGCTCGACGAAAAAGGTAAAGAGCGCGGCGAGAAGCAGAAATGGAATCTGGAGGATCGTCGCGGTTTTCAGAAGTTCGAATGGCCGCAACCCGCGACGGCGCGCGGTTTGAAAATGGAAGTTCGCGAAAATTTCCCTCCGATCGGCTCCATGTCTTCGACCGCAAAAACTTTGTCGGAAGTTCAGCTTTTGGCCGGCGGCACGGTTTGGGTTCCTGGCGTTGTGGACGCCTCGACGGAAGGCGAAACCACCAGTCTTGCGGCGAGGCTTCGGTTCGAAGAATTTAAAGCGCGTGGGTTTGACGAAATTCTAGATCGAGAACTGCGAACGGAGACGGTTCGTGGACGCAAGACCAGCAAGAACAGCGAGATCTGGCAGTTTCGCTTTCGCGGTGACGGGACGGTTGCCGCGAAGGTTTTCACGGATCGCGCGCGAACGGCCAAAACTTGGACGTTCCTCGGCACGTGGAATCTTGTCACGGCCTCTGAGTTTCCCGTGCCGGCGCTGAGCGTGGAACCGACGCCGGAATCGACTCCGAACAAAACGAAGAAGCGTCGCAAGAGTTTGATGACGAAGTATCGTGAGTCGGCGGAGCCGCTTGTGGGAATCGGTCTGCGCGTGGTCGGTGTGCGCTACGCGACTCCGGAGTTCGCGGACTCTTTGCCTTGCGGAAATCAGTGTTTTTCGTCAAATAGCGAACGTGGTCCCGCGACCGCGCGCGAGCTTCCGGTTAATGAGTTTCTCGAAATTCAGCTGGGAGAATCGAAGAATCAGTTTTACCTACGCAATCGCTCGCTGAAAGACGCTCGCACACTGGATTTCACCGACCTCAAGCTACGGCTCCATACCGTATTAGATTGAGCTCGCAGCGTAGGCCAGAGGCCGCAGCGACATAGGCGACATGGTCAAATCTTTCGATGCCCCTGCATCGAAAGCAGCGTAGGCCAGAGGCCGCAGCGACATAATAGAATTTGACGTATTCCGGAAACAGCCTACAATTTTAGTATGAGTTATTTCTGGGGCAGGACGTCCCTCGTTGCATCGCTTTCCTTGGTTGCCGGCTTGGTATCGCTGGGAATCGCTCAATGCGAGTCATCCAATCGGAGTCTGGCTTCTGGTGAGCGCTCGCCCGCAAGTGAAAGCGGTGATTACGGCGGGATTCCGGTTTCTCTTCTGACCAAGGAAGATATCGCAGGCTCGGTTGGTCCCGAGATCGCGGCCAATCGTTATCCGGATCATGCCAAGTTTGAGGTCGGAGCGATTCCGGTTGTCGGCAAGGTCGAGTACGGATTTGATCCGGCGGCTCAAGAGTACATTGAGAAGGTGCTGTCGCAGTACCGTCCCGACTACGGCGTATTTGTCGCGATGGATGCACGCACGGGGCGTATTATTGCACTCGCCAATCGATCGCAGAACCCTGTTGTTCAAGGTGAGAATCTGGCGCTGCGTGCAACGTTTCCGGCGGCGTCGATTTTCAAAGTCGTAACGGCGGGCGCGGTGCTTGATACGGAGAAAGTTCGTCCGGACACTCGCATCGCTTACAACGGTGCGAACCACACTCTCTACAAACGAAACGTGGTCGACACCAAAGAGAATCGTTGGACAAGGCGAATCACGCTGCGCGAGGCCTTTGGCAGTTCCGTCAATACGGTGTTTGGAAAGCTTGGCCTTTTCTATGCGGGACCCGAGATGCTTCGCACCTACGCCGAACGCTTTCACTTCAATCATCCGATTCGCTCCGACATTCCTGTGCAGACGGGTTATTCGCGATTCACGGCCGATGATCCCTGGAGCGTCGTCTCGGCGGCATCGGGCTTCACACAAGACAACACGATGTCGCCGGTTCATGGCGCGATGATCGCGGCGACGGTTGCAAACGATGGCGTGATGATGGAGCCATACGTGGTGGAGTCCGTTGTCGATCAAGCCGGGCAGTCGATGTACAAGGCGGCACCTCGCCGTACGGCGATCGTGGTGGGGCCAGAAACGGCTCGTCAGCTTCGGGAACTCTTTGAACAGACCGTGCTTTCCGGGACATCCCGCAAATCCTTTCGCACGGCGGTTCGCAAGCGTCGATTTGAGAGTGTGGAGTTTGGCGGTAAAACGGGCTCGCTGACGGGGCTTAACCCGCGTGGCAAGTGTGACTGGTTTGTGGGTTACGCTTTGTTTGGCGACAACCGAATCGCGGTAGCGGCGCTCACGGTCAACGAAGAGAAATGGCGAGTGAAGTCTTCGACGCTCGCGCAGATGTTCCTCACGGAATACATTCGCTTTCAAGAAGCGGCAGATCGCTAGTCCTGTAGGGCTGAGTCCTGAAACGCCTCAGTATGAGGCGAGTATTTTCCAAAACCTTCTTAAAAAAGAGCTGTAAGGAAGTTCGACAGAATTTCTGAAGCAGGATTTTGAATCGTGACGATTCCTCTAGGATTTCAAACAATTGCGGCGTGAAACGCCTCATTTCGAATCGAACTCCGAATTCTCAAAGCATGGCTCTTTAGAGGAGCCTCCGGCGGCTCGATAGGCCTGCTGGAGGAATGACCATGTACACAGTCTCGCGCAATGGTGAAACCATGGGCCCATGGGCGATCGAGGAGATCGCACGTAAGCTCGCAGCGACAGAGCTCTCTGTGACGGATTTCGCATGGGATGACGCTAGCGACGACTGGACGCCGCTCATGGACTTTGCGCCGTTGAAGGCTCATCTGCAATCGTTGAAGCCTGGTCGTCCGCAGACGAAAACCATCGAAAAGACAATCGAGTCGACGGTCACTAAAATCCAAGCGGGCGACGTTTCGGAGGCGAAAGCCGTCGGCACGGAAGAGCGACCGGAATGGTACGTCAGCCGTGGTCAGCAGAAGTTTGGTCCTTTCACCTACTTTGGTGTGATCAAGGCTCTTCAGGATAAAGCGGTTTACGAATTCGACTATATATGGACGAACGGGATGGAGTCGTGGGTTCGCATTGCGGAACACGAACGATTTGGTTCGGAAACGATTCGTGAATTGATGAAGACGGCCGAGGGCGCCGCGATCTTCGCTAAACGCAAGCACACCCGTATTCTGCTGGAGAACGATGTTCTTGTTCATGACAACAACAGCGTGAGCCCGGGGCGTATGGTGGAAGCGAGCGAAGGTGGCTCGGGCCTTGTGGTTCGCAACTCGACATTGATTCCAGGACAGATGGTCAATGTGCATTACTCCTCGCTTGAGGGGCTTCCGGCCTTCAACGCCATCGGAGAAGTGGTTTCAAAAAAATATGCAAAAGGAACACGCGATCGTCGCGCCCCGATTCACTACGGAATTCGTTTCGTGAAGATGGATCAGAAGGTGTCCGAGCGCGTGCGTGAATTTTTAAAAGAAAAAACAGGTCGCGCTGCGGCCTAAGGAACTAGGGGGAAAGATGGACGGATTGATGAAACTCGCAGTCGATTATTATCTTATCGACGCGGTAATTGGATTGTTCGGTGTGTTTGCACTGGCATTGATGTTCGAGCGCTTTAAGGCGCTTTACTTCGACTACTCGATCAAAGCCGACGAGTTCATGGCGAAAGTCATGAAGTGGGTCGAAGAAGATAAAATCGAAGATGCGATTACATACTGCGCGGCCAATGAGAAAAAACCTTTGGCGGCGGTCGTGAAGCGAGTTCTTGAACGCGCGGATCGCGACGATTCGGCGATCGAACATTCGCTTGATATCGCGGCGTCTGAAGTAGCGCCAAAGCTGACAAAGAATTTGAGCTATCTTTCGATGGTTTCAAACGTCGTAACGCTTGTCGGTCTGTTCGGTACGGTCGTCGGTCTGATCATGTCGTTTAAAGCCGTGAGTTTTGCCGACCCTTCGCAGAAACAAAGTCTTCTTGCTGACGGTATCTCGCTTGCGATGCATGCGACGGCGGCGGGTCTCTTGGTCGCGATTCCGGTGATGGTCGTGTACTCGTTCTTCCACGCAAAACAGGGGAAGATTTTTAACGAGATCGATCAACACTCCAACAAACTGATCGAGCTTTTAAAAGCACGCGATTTCGGCCATTTCGGTATGGCGTATTCGACGACAGTAGCTGTCGAGAAAATGCCGAAAACGAAATCTGCCAACATCAAAACGGTCTAAGCGATTTGCAACGTAGAGGTTAGAGGAACGGGTTACGATGGCTGGTGTTTCAGAGTCTTCCAATGAGGGACCTATGCGAGCATTAAAAACAAGAGTCGAAGATTCGACATTCGAACTGAATCTGGCGCCGATGCTGGATATCATCGTGTCGATTATTCCGATGCTTCTTCTCAGCGTTGCTTTCGTGCAGATCACGGTCATCGAGACGCCTATTCCCCAGGCGGTCGCGCAGGCCGTGGCGGCAGCCAATGAGAAGAACAAAGATGTTGTTCAGGTTCGCATGGCTGTAGCGGCGGATCGTTCGGTGCACATTTCGGTTCTTGATCGCGGCAACACCAAGGAATACCACGTTCCGGCCGTTGGCCAAGGTGCCGAAGCGAAAACAGATGTCGATGGGCTTTATTCACAGGTCATGAATCTGAAGAAAGAGTACCCTGACGTGTTTCGTCTGGAACTCAATCCCGCCGAGACGGTACCGCTTTCGGATATCATCGTCGTGATGGACTCGATCCGCACGACGCGCTCGAAGGATGGTCGACCAGTGAACCTCACGTTCACGGACATCAACACCGGTAAGCCAGTTGAAACAAATCTGCTCTTTCCCGACATTGTATTCGGGAACGTGGCAGGAGGTTAATTATGGGAATGGGACGTCGTCGCGGCATGGGCCGCTACATGGATCGCCGAGTGGCTTCCACGTTCAAAATTCAGATCACCTCGATGGTCGACATGTTCGTCATCCTGCTTGTCTTCTTGCTTAAGAGCTATTCGACAAGCCCGGTGAACATCACGCCCAGCGATGATCTGAAACTGCCGGTTTCGAGTTCGACAAAAAATCCTGTCGAGGCTCTGAAGCTAGTGGTCTCTTCCAACGGAATTTTCGTGGAAGACAAACGCATTGTTGAGATGAAAGACGGTGTTTTGGCAAATGCGGCGGTTGACGAGAACGACACGCAGTTCATTCGTGCTTTGTACACAGAGCTGGATGAGCAGGCGAAGAAGACTCGTACAATCGCGAGCCAAAACTCGGAACTCGAGTTTGACGGTAAGGTTGTGATGCAAGCGGAGCGTAGTCTCCCTTACGATCTCCTCCGCAAGGTCATGTACACGTCGATGATGGCCGGATACTCGGACGTCAAGATCGCTGTCATGTTGAAGGAGTAACTGGATGGGGCATCCTGAAATCTTTCTCGAACATCGAGGCCAAGGAAAGAACGTTCGGCGACGTCGTGTGACTTCGCGAACTCCGCTGTATGTCATTGGTTCCTCGAAGGACGCCGATCTTCGTATCCTCGATCAGTCGATCGCGGGTTGCCAAGCGGTGCTCCAGTATCGTGATTCAAACTGGTATATTCGTAATGTGACGGTAGATGGTCCGGAACTTCGTTTGAATAACGAACCCGTCGTCGAAGCGAAACTGACGGCGGAATCGGATGTTCAAATAGGTACTCACCGCATCCGCCTATTCTCACCGGAAAGATCGGAAGGGCTTTTCCGTCAGGCGGAAGGTGAGACGGGGCCTCAGGCTCATCTCCTCGTCCACCAGCTCGTGGTGGTCTTGGATTCTCATGGTCACGTCATCCGAACTCGGGTTCTGGCAAAGACGGAGTCGTACAAATCTCTCGAAGGAACGTTTGTCGCGCCGACGGGGCACGAATGGGTCGAGACAAAGGTCGGCAACCGCGTTATTCGTCAGCGTTTGATCACGGCGCGCGAAGCGGCCGCGGCCGAAGGGATGCGTGTCGACAATGACATGAAGAAACCGTTCTTCATGGCTTTCATGCTCTTCTTGCTCTTGATCGGCGGAGTTCTGGTCATACCCAAAGCGCCCGTCGAAAAGCCGGAGCTTGCGCTGGATCAAAAGTCGATCGATATGATTTTCAATGCCGAAGCGATTAAAAAGAAACGGCAAGAATCTCAGAAGGTCACTCAGACCGCGAAACTGCGTGCGGGTGGGACTTCGAATGCAACGGCGGCCAACAACCAACCGATCGCTCAGCCCGATCAATCGGTTTCTCCTGTAAAATCGGAGAAGGCGACAGCGGCGCTCACTTCGATTCGTAACGCTGGTCTTTCGAACCTAGTTGGGAAGATCGCCAAGCGCGCCAATAAAAACGGATTGATGGTAGCGGCTCAAGGTGTTGCACCTGACGTGAAAGGTTCTGGTCGTGCCTTTTTCTCTAACGGTACGGCGACGACAGGTGGTGGCGGTGCCGCTGCGGTTGCTGGTGATACGTTCCGCTTGGGTGGAATCGCCACCAAGGGTAAGGGGGGCGGCGCTACGGGTGTTCGCGACGGAACCGCGCTTGCCGGTGGAACCGTTGGTACGGGCGATGTGGCGATGGTTGACGAAGAGACGGTGATCGAAGGCGGTCTTGATCGCGATGTGATTGCCGACGTGATTCGTCGAAACTTGGGTCAGATCCGTTACTGCTACGAGCGTCAGTTGAGTTCGAATCCCGATCTTTACGGAAAGCTCTTGGTGCGTTTCACGATCGATGCCGGTGGTGGCGTCATGGAGCCGAAGATCGACACGTCGACTTTGAAGAGCAGCTTGGTTGAGGGTTGTGTTCTTCGTCGCATGGCGGGATGGAAGTTCCCTTTACCAAAAGGCGGAACACAAGTTCGCGTGAGTTACCCCTTCTTGTTCAAAGCTCTCGATTAAACCGATGCCAGCTTGACACAGAATACATGAGGCGACACAACGTCGCCTCATGTCGTTTAAGCCACGTCTCGACTACTCCCAGCTTCCTTCGGGCTTTTCTGATCCGGTTCGCCCGGCCGATTTTCCTCGTCTCGAGCCAAGATTCTGGAACCAACCTTGGGCAAACCGTATCGGGATGGGAGACCTCGGCGCGGACCGCCGTGTAAAACACTTTGGTCGATTTCATCCTCTGCCTGGTTGTCAGCCCGAACCGTTGGCGATGCGATACCACGGGCACCAGTTTCGCCACTACAACCCGCAGCTGGGCGACGGGCGTGGGTTTCTCTTTGCTCAGATCGAAGACCCCGTCGATGGAAAGCTTTTGGACTTTGGAACCAAGGGCAGCGGCACGACGCCATACTCGCGTGCGGGAGACGGTCGTCTGACGCTAAAGGGCGCCGTGCGCGAAGCGCTAGCGACCGAGATGCTGGAAGCCTTGGGAGTTCCGACATCAAAGACGTTTTGTTTTTTTGAGACCGGTGAATCGCTTTTTCGCGGCGACGAGCCCTCGCCGACGCGTTCGGCGGTGCTGACGAGACTCTCGCATGGGCATATTCGCTACGGCATGTTTCAGCGCTTTCAGGCTTTGGGAGAAACTGAAAATCTCAAGCGACTTTTGGTGTACTCTTGTCAGTCGTACTTCCCTGAGATTTTGAACGAGCCTTTGGAGGAACTTGTCTGCGCGTTCTTGCGTGAGGTAAGCATGCGTGCCGCGCGACTTGCCGCAAGCTGGATGATGGCTGGTTTTGTCCACGGTGTTTTGAACACGGACAATATGAACATCACCGGCGAGAGTTTTGACTATGGTCCATGGCGCTTTTTGCCGTTCTATGATCCGAGCTTCACCGCGGCCTACTTCGACCACGAAGGACTTTACTGCTACGGGCGGCAAGCCGAGGCCGTGTATTGGAATCTCGATCAGCTTGCGAGAGCGCTATTCGCGTTGGCACCGGAAGGGGCGGAAAACTTGTGGCACAAGTCGTTGAGTGAGTCGCTATCGGGCTTTCCGAATGTGTATCGACGGGAACTTGTGGTGAGATTTTTTGGTCGTCTTGGTCTGATTCCGACGGACAAACCGGAACAGATGGAGGCGGAAGAGGCCTTGTTTTCGCTAGGAATAGCGGCCTTGGAGGAATCCAAGGTTCCGTTTGAGAGTTTCTTCTTTGATTTTTATGGTGGCGGTCTGAGGCGCGATCGCGATGCGGGGAAATATGCCGGTCCAGAAGGCGTGAAGTGGCGAAAAAGCCTTGAAGAGGGTGAGTGGGAAGTTTCAAGTCTCGCCGATTTGCGACTGCTTCAGCACGCGGATTATTTTTCGAAAGATCTGCCGGAGATGATGCTGATTGATGAGGTTGAAAAAATTTGGGAAGCGATAGACCTGCGCGATGATTGGTCGCTGTTTGAGAAGAAGATAGAACGTTTACGAACAATGGGTTTGATTTATGACTTCGGATGTACGCCAGGGATCGATCGCGGATCTCCACGTGCTTTTCCAAAATGAATCGTTGATCGCGATTCACAAGCCTCCCGGCATGCATGTTCACCAGCCCGAGATGGCCCGGCGCCGCGTGCCGCGTGAGTTGACGGTGCTTTGGACTTTGCGCCGTCAGGTGGAGAAATTTCTGTACCCTGTTCATCGGCTGGATGTCGCGACCGAAGGTGTGTTGATCATGGCGTTGCAGTCGGAGGTCGCGGGACGTTTGCAAGCCGCGCTTCAGGCGGGGCAGGTGAAAAAGGTCTACCATGCGATTTGTCGCGGCTGGATGGAAGACGAAGGGTTGATCGACATGCCGCTGGAGCGCGACTCCAATGGGACGCTTGCCGATGCCTCGACGAAGTTTCGAACATTGGCGAAAGTCGAATGTCCGTTTCCGGTAGGAAAACGATATCCGACGGCGCGGTATTCGCTGGTGGAGGCTCGGCCGCTAACGGGGCGTTGGCACCAAATTCGTCGACATTTCGCGCGAAGCTCGCATCCGATTATTGGCGACCGGGAACATGGCGATTCGCATCACAGCCGTTACTTTCGCGAGAGTCTTGGACTGGGCGGGCTCTGGCTGCGCGCATCGGAGCTTAGTTTTGAGTTTGATGGCGAACCTTACCGCTTTGCCGCGCCCTTTACCCAACGCTGGCAGAATGCGTGTGGACAGCTGGGTTTTTCGCCGGAGATAATGCAGCCAAGGAGATTGCAAGATGGCAAATGACGAGGCGATCAATCATTTCGACTGCGACGGCTATCGGCCGCTTCATCATGCGATCTTGGCTCATGATCTCGAGCGGGCTCGTGTGTTGCTTGAGCAGGGAGCGATGATCAACGCGCCTACCGAGAGCGGCGATGGCACGTTGGTTCTACTGTGCAAAGCGCTTCGCGATGCTGAAGCTGTGCAGTGGTTGCCAATCTTGTTGGATCACGGAGCGGAGCTTTTGGATCGCGATCGGCTGGGGTGGACGGCGCTTCATCACTGCGCGTCTCGTGGGCTGGAGCAAACGGCTCGTGCTTTGGTCGCCGAAGGAGCGGATCCTTTTTTTAAGACGTTAAAGGGTGAACGGCCCATCGATGTTCTGGGTTTGTATGCTTCGGGCACTGCTTTAGCCAAAGAAGTTTGGACGAAGATTCTTGCGCGACCCGAGTGAGGGTCTTATCTGTTCGAAGCCGAAGGGCTTAGGGGCTCGAACTCTTGTACCCACTTGCGGAAATTTTGAAGACTTTTGATCACGTCTGGTGACGAAGCGGTGGCGACTTGACGAGAAGAAGCCGTTGAACGGCCGGCTGCTCGGCTGGCCGATCCCTCGGCCGTTCCGTAACGTTCGTCGCTGACCGCTGTTCCAAGGCGTTCGACTTCGGCGATGACCCAAGTCGAGTCCGATCCGTAGCTCGCGGCGAGATGTATCATGAACGATTTCGAACGATCCGTCGCCGAGGTTGCGACCCAGCTTCCGATACGACCGTTGTGACCGGCCACCTCGGAGTGTGACATCGTCGATTCGAGACCGGCCGAACCGGTGACGGTCAAGCGGAGCCCGTTGGCCTTTGCGATCGCAATCACCCAATCGGTAAAGCTGCGATTCATTTGTGAAGGCATAACGGCCGCGGTTTTTGCGATCGCGATCGAAGAGATGTCGTCTTGGAAATAGTCGTAGTGTTCGGCGGCTGGAATCCAGCGTCCGCGAACTCCGGTTTCTCTTTTTCTTAGGCCTGGACGCAGCGAGAGTCGATACGGTTTCACGGTGGCCTCGTCGGCCTGCGCACCCGCGGAGACTAAGACAAGATCGGCAAGACTTTGCGCAAACGGAAGGCGTGACGGATCGGCGGTCCAAACGTTGATACCGTAAAACTCGTTTCCGTATTCGATCCATTGACTAAAAGAAGTCGCGCCGGGTTCAGAGTCATTTTCGGTTTCGAAACGACAGACGGCCGTGGCATTTTGGAAGAAGCCTTTATTTCTTAGACGGAGGTTGGAACCTTCGTCGGCCGCGACGACGCCCGTTTGGCCGTTGGCTTTGCTGAAGTTCTGGCACTTTGCCTGGCTGGGCCGTGAAAGAAACGCGCGTTCGTACGGTTTTAGCTTTTCCCACTGACCTTCGGACTCAAGGCGGTCGACGACGGCAAGATGGCGTGCAACGACGAGACGTCGTCCGCGATAGGTGACCATCGAGCCTTCTAATGTTCGAGGACGTCTTTGTACCGTGAGAATGAGATCGCCACCGTTGGAGGCGCATGACGTCGCCGAAACTCCGGTGCCTTCGTCTGCGCGCTCGCAGCTCTGGATCACTTCGGGAACCAGCATGAGAAAGGACTTGTCGTCGAGCGAAGCCCTCATCCACTTGAAGCCTGCGGGACGGGCATCGCCGGCCGCGGTGTTCATACTCTGAATGGCCGGTCGGATGAGTTTATCAATAGCGCGTTTGGAAATCCGACGACCTCGATCGAGAAATGCGCGACGGGCATCTGTGATTTTCAAATAGGTGTTGCGCGAGTTGTCTTCGCCTGACGAGAGGAGTTTTTTTAGCTCGTCGGATGTGATGCCGAAGTTCAAATTTTGTCCGTCGCGTTCAAATTGGTAGACGACACCGACGGCTTGCCCGGCAGAGTTGATAATCGGGCCGCCGCTGTTGCCGGGGCTGATGGCGGCGTCGACCTGCACTTCGTTCCAGCCGGAGGGGTTTTCGCGAACGGCGGAAACGATTCCGGTGGAAATTGAAAAGTCCAAACCTCGAGGATGGCCGATCGTGACGATTGATTCGCCTGGGGTAACCTTGCTGGCGCCAGGGGGGAGCACGGCTGTCGGCGTCGTCGCGATCTTTAAAAGACAGAGATCGATTCCGCGCGAGTCACCGCAGTTTCCGACTTGAACTTGTCGGTGCAATTGACCGCTTGCCGTGCGCACCCGGATTTCGGCCTCCGGATGCGTTAGCCAAGGACGGACGACGTGAAGACTGGTTGCCACTTCGCCGGTTTTCGAGATGAAAAAGCCACTCCCAACGCCAAGCGAGGCGCCGTGCAAAAGCACTTCGATTCTCACCACGGCGTCTTTGTATCTCTTAAAAATCCCGTCGGGCGTCAGCGCGCCTCGGGTTGTCGCCCAAAGATTTGGCGAAACCAACAGGACTCCCATGAGAATGAGTCGAAAATAGACAGTGGACATCACTTGCTGTATCGGAACAAAACATGTGAGCATTGAACCCGAGGTCAGAAAATCATGCAGAGCCAGACTTTAGATTGGGTCGTGTTCGATCTCGGCGCCGTGCTCATCGACTGGAACCCGAGGTATGTCTACCGACGTTTTACCAGTGATGAGACGCGCATAGAATATTTCCTAAAAAACGTGGCGACAGGCGAGTGGAACTCACGAATGGATGCCGGCGAGCTTTTTCAAGCTGCCATCGATGAGCGTGCTCGCGAGTTTCCTGAATGGAAAGAATGGCTTCAGGCATGGCGTGATCATTGGCCGACAATGCTTCACGGGCCGATCTCGGAAACGGTTCAGGTTTTCGAAGAAGTGGTTGCTCAGCGCCGGCAAGGCCGCCTCAAGGGCGTTTTGGCTCTCAGCAATTGGGAAGCAAATACTTTTAAAATCGCTCGAGCGCGCTTTCCGTTTCTCGAGAATTTCGATGCGAGATTGATTTCGGGAGAAGAGAAGATGATCAAGCCAGATCCACGGTTTTTTCGCCTTCTGATGGAGCGACACGGAGTTGTTCCCGAGCGTGCGATTTTTATAGATGACGTCGATAAGAATATCGAAGCGGCGACAAAACTGGGTTTTCAAACGCATCACTTTGTAAAAGCGGCTGGCCTGCGAACTCGGCTCCACGAGCTTGGTGTATTGAGAGGAGACTAGAAATGGGTGATTGGATCACGAAACCTCTGCGCGAGCGGGCGATGTGCGGGGAGCGAAGCTCCGGTGGCTCCGACGATTCGTCTTGGATGTTGCGTTTGACAGTTCTGGTGACTGTTGTCGCGTTGCTATGGATGAACCGTGGATTCATTAAGCCTCTGGCGATGGCGGCCCTGTTTGCGGCGACGCTTTATCCATTTTCGGAAAAGTTGGCGACGCGGATTAAGTCGGTAGCTTGGCGAGCGGCCCTGTTGACGGTCGGTTTTGCAATTACGTTTCTGCTGCCAATTGGGATCGTCGCATTTCTGGCGGCGGACGCGGGCCTTCGGCGAGTGCGAGACATGCCAGAGAACTGGTTTCAGCAGCTGAACTTGTCGGCGACGATCGAAAAGATCGAGTCTTATCTGCCGCTTCCCGTTGAGCGCAACGATTTGGTGAACGTGCTCGAGCAGGGTGCGGCGACGGTGGGAAAAGCCGTGCTTTCCATGCTTCAGGGGCTGGTTGCGGATCTTCCCAAACTCACGATCGACAACATCGTCATCATGCTTGGGATTTATGTGTTTTTGCTCGAGTCACATGCGGTGATGGCGTGGCTTCGTCGTTTCTCGCCGCTTTCCAAGGCGAAGACTCAGACTCTTTTTAGAAGCATCGCTGGGCTTTGCTCGTCGGTGGTGCTTGCGGCTGTGGCCTCTGGCTTTGTTCAGTCTCTGATCTTCGGAATCGTACTCCTGGTGCTAGGGGTGCCCGGCACGCTTTTGATTACGATGACGGCATTTGTTCTCTCTTTTGTGCCTGTCGTGGGCACGCTTCCGGTGTCGTTGTACCTTATAGGATCTGCAGTCGTGGCGGGGAATTGGCCACACGCGATTGCCTTCGCCATCACTTCTGGGGTAGTGGGAGTTAGCGACAATTTTGTCAGGCCCTATGTCCTAAGCGGCTCCTCGAAACTGCATCCGTTGATCGGGTTCATCGCGGCCTTTGGAGCGCTTGAGACCATCGGATTCTACGGACTCTTCTTAGGTCCCGTCGTGGCTGGGGCCGTGTTCACGATTGTCGAGTTGGTACTCGATGAACAGAAAGCGTAAGATAGTTTCATGACAGCTGTGACCGATTCCGCGAAGCCTCAGTATGATTTTGACCTCATCGTGATTGGTTCCGGCCCAGGCGGACAGCGGGCGGCGGTGCAGGCGGCAAAACTTGGGAAAAAAGTTTTGGTCGTGGAAAAGGACAAGCTGGGTGGCTCGTGTCTTCAGCTGGGCACGATTCCGTCGAAAGCTCTGCGTGAATCGGCCTTGATGGTAAACCCCGGAGAGCTTTCGCTGCTCGGGGTGATGGAGCGGACAAAGCGAATCATCGCCGAAGAACGAACTGTCATCCACAACAGCCTTGATCGAAACGATGTCACGATGATCACCGGCACCGGCTCGTTTCTCGACAGTCACACGGTCGTTGTCGAAAACGACGGCGCCGTCACAAAGTATTCAGCGCCGTACATTGTGATCGCGACCGGCACGCGCCCTCGTCGACCGTCTGAATTCGATTTCGACGGCTTCACGATTTTCGATAGCGACACGGTTTTGGAGATGAAGTTTCAGCCGCGCACGCTGCTTGTGGTGGGAGCGGGCGTAATCGGAGCGGAATACGCGTCCATTTTCGCGCGCACGGGCTGTCGCGTAACGCTCTATGATGCGCGACCAGATCTTTTGAAGTCCATCGATCAAGAGATCGTAGCGGCGCTCGTGAAGCAGATGAAAAAAAACGGCGTGCAGCTTCGTCTCGGCTGGAAACTGCACTCGGTCGAAACTGTTCCCGGCGAGACCGGACGTGCGTGGCGTGCGGATGCCACGTACACCTATGATGACGAAGTTCTCACCGAGAAATTCGACGCTGTTCTTGTTTGCCAAGGCCGCACCGGAAACTACGAGAAATTGAAAGTCGAGAAAGCCGGTCTGAAGGTCGACGAGCGCGGCTCTCTGAAGGTGAACAAGAACTATCAAACCGACGTCAAACATATCTACGCTGTGGGAGATATCATCGGGGCTCCGGCCTTGGCGGCATCTTCCGCCGAACAGGGACGACTTGCGGCGCTACATGCATTTAGCGGCAAAGAAGCGAAGTTTCCGGATACGTTTCCCTACGGGATTTATACCATTCCGGAAATTTCGACGGTCGGCATGCAAGAAGAAGAGGCCAAAGCAAAAGGGATTCGCTACGTCGTGGGCAAGGCCACCTACTCGGAACTCGCTCGAGGCAAGATGGTGGAAGATGAGTTCGGGTTCTTGAAACTCATCGTGCATGCGGCGACCAAACGCCTGATCGGGGTTCACGTGATCGGCACAGGGGCGACAGAGCTTGTGCATATCGGACAGGTGGCGATGGCCTTTGGCGCCACCGTGGATTTCTTTGTCGACAACGTATTTAACTATCCGACACTTGCGGAAGCCTACAAAGTCGCGGCTTACAACGCGAAGAATCAGCTCTGATTCAAACTAAAATGCCTCGGAAAAGGCGATGCGGGTGATGTCGCGCTGAATGTTTCCTTAACGGCCATCAACTCGGCCTTGGGAGTGGCGTACGTTCCGCTATTTTTGATGTTTGCCAGCGAGTTGATTTTGGAAAGCTCGCGCAGCGTTCCGGTTCCCGCGGCCAAAATTGCGCAGACGATTTTGATCGTGCTCTTGCCGGTCGCTTTGGGCATGTTATTCCGAAAGCGAAAACCCGAAGCCGCGAAAAAAATCGAACCCTGGGTGCAGCGAATTGCGGTGTTTTTTATCATCTTGCTTGCCGTGATCGGCGTACGGAACGAGTGGAAACTCCTGACGGAGTCGGGGTTCACGATTCTATTTGCGGTGCTTCTTTTTAACATTTTGAATCTGGTCTTTGCCTATGGTGCGTCCAGAATGTGCAACCTCGCCAAGAAACAGGCGATTGCGATCACCTTCGAGGTCGGCGTTCACAATTGTATCATGGCGATCACGATCGCAATGAGTCCGCTCCTCTTTAAAAGCGTGGAGATGGCACTTCCTGCGGTGTTTTATTCGGTCGTGATGCAGGTTACATCTGGGCTCGCGGTCCAGTTTTTTCGTAAAACGGTTACCTAGGACGGGTGGAGAGCGCGGTAAGATAGAGAGGTAGATGAAAAGGAGCCCCTCGTGGCTAGATTTTTCTCTCTCTTTCTTGTCCTGCTTGTGGTTTCGGTCGATGTCGTTGGCGAGCCACTGGCGAAGCCCGAAGTGAACAACTGTTCGGCTCATGACCCCCAAGATCTTGGTGTTCCTCTTTGTCCTGAGTCGGGAGATATTCTTCCGCCTTGGTACCCGGCCGCTGCCATCACGATTGCCGAAGATTTTTCGCTATGGTCGCCAGAGGCCGAACGAGCTTTTGGAACCGATAGAAAGCAGCTACTTGCCGATACTGTTGAAAAATTCTGGAAGGCACAGCCGGGAAAGCCGCCTCAGGTTTTTCTCAACGGTTCACCGGCGACACGTGAATGGCTGATCAAAGAGCTCGCTCGCCGTGGTCTCGCTAAAAGCGATGCGATTGCCAAGGGGATCACTCTGAATCCCGATATGGTTCGAACGCATCCTTGGACATGGCAACAGGACATGTTTCAAGAAAGCTTCGATGCGGCGTCCGGGCGTCCCATCATGCGTGAGATCACGCCATATTTTGGAAGAGGCACCAAGCGCATCGCGCGGACAACCATCGCACGCATGCAGCAGCAGTGCGGTCTAAAGCCCGCGCCGAGCATTCATTATTCTGCGCCACCGCAGTCGGGATTTGCTGGTGGCAATATTGAGGGCTTTCCCGGCGGGCTTTGTGTCGTGGGTTCAAGTGATCTTTCAAGAAAGGCCGTTAGCGAGTATTTCCCTCTGGCATGCGGCGAAAAGTCGAAGATCGTAGAGATCGACACTGGCTATCTGTCTCCTGGTCATGTGGACGAGTTCGTGGCCGTCGTGCCCAATCGCAAAAAGGAAGGCTCTTGTGCCTTCGCGATTTTGGTGGCGAGTCCCTTGAAAGCCGTGGACGTGCTTCAGGCGGAGCCAGAGAAGCGGGCCTTTCATGTCAAAGGGGCGTCGACCGCCGAACTCGAAAATCGCATCGAGGCCCATGGTGGATGGACGAAGGTTTGTTCGCTTCACCATCAAATCCAAAAGAGCCGATCGCCAGAAAAGAGAAAGCGCGCGAACGATAAGACGGTTTCTTCGTTGGGGAGTTCGAGGCGTTCCCCGGCTTCCGACAGCGAGGGGCTTGAAAAGCGCCGCGCGGCTTTGCTAAGCGAGCTGAGGAAGCGAATCGGCCGTGAGTTGATGATAGACCAGAAATTCGACGAAAGCCTTCCGCGGAATTACTTTCGAAAAGACTGCGCGGAAATGACTAACGCAGACGTGTTGAACACGATGTCTGTCGATGAGGGGCGTCGGTATCCGGCCTGGGATTTTAACATGACGGTTGAAGCGGCTCAGATGGGCAATGTCCAAGTTCTGCGTGAGGCAATTCAAAAGCAGATACCTGGCTGCAATCCCGAGATCATTGCAGTTCCTCAGATTTTTCAAGGCAAGACATTGCCTGTTTCCGGCAGCCCCTTTTCGGTGCCGAGATCAGGCTCGGCTTTAAACCCGCCGCCGACAAACGGAGTTTTAATTGGAAATCGGTACTTCATGCCGGACCCGATGAACGAATCCATGCGTGAATACAATCGGAAGGTTTTTGAAAAGCTCGGCTTAGAGCTGGAGTTTGTCGACACCTATAGTCTGCATCGCGCCTATGGCAATCTCCATTGCGCGACGAATGTTGCGCGCTACTGTCGACCAAGGGGCGCTAAGTGAGATCACGTTTGGCAAAGACAGTGAGGTTTTTTTTGTTTGCAGGATATTTCTCGCTGGCGTTTGGCCTGCCGATCGACCCTGCTATAGCGGCCGGCAAATCGGTTCTCGACTGCAAAGGCAAAGAGGCCTCGTTTCGTATTGCTTATTCAGGATCGGCTACTTTAGAGGATCACCTTCTGAAACAGAGCTGTGCTGTGCAGGATCTCAAAGTGTTTGATACGCGCAGGGGAGCTGTTTCGAAGATGAAAATTATGGGAGCACTTCGCGACTGCAAACTGATCGGCGTTTGGGATGCGCTGTTTGAAGCGGATCTCGACTTCTTAACGAAATCGAGCGGCGAGGGCACCCTCGTGGCTCGAGACAAGGTCGGTGTCGTCAGCTGTCGTTTTTCGAAAGTGTCAGAGTTCGACCTGAGTCGAACCCTGAAAGCGAGCCTCATGAAGTAGGCTCTGAAATTAAGATTCCAGAGCCCGTGTCACAATCTCACGAACGTTGTTGGATAGCCCGGTATGTGCCGAGATACGCTGTAGTTCGGTCTTCATTTTCGCGGACGCTTCGGGAGTGAACGTCTTCCACTGATTAAATGCCGATACGAGACGGCTTGCGACCTGCGGGTTTCGTCCGTCGATCTCGAGAACTTGGTCCGCGATAAATTTGTAACCTGAACCGTCTTCACGATGGAACGCCAGCGTATTGAACTTCGCAAACGCCAAGAGCAGGGAATAGATCTTATTCGGGTTGTTCTTGTCGAACACAGAATCATTCATCAGCTCTTGCACCTCATTTAAGGTGTGCGGACCAGGAGAGACCGCGCGAATCATGAGCCACTTGTTCATCACGAGCGATTCATTTTTCCACTTGTCGCGGAACTCCGTGAGCGCGCTTGTGCGTGCCGGAAGGTGCGATCGGTTAAGTGCCTCGAGGGCGCCTAACTCGGTCGTCATATCCGTAGCGGCTCGGCGTTGTTTGAGCGCGCGATTCATATCTGGGACGTCGTCACTCATGCAGAGATAGCTGAGTGCGGTGTTGCGAAGCGCGCGTTCGCCGGATGTCGTTTGGGTTTTTCCCTCGAGACGCGCATAAACTTTTTCGAAGTGGGCGCGGTGCTTTTGCGCGATCGCGCGCAAGAGGCCATCGTGGGCCCAGAAGACTTTCTTTACGTCCACGGGGTTTATGTACTGAGCGACATAGTTTTCCGAAGGAGGCTGTAGGAGGAAACTGACAAACGCATCGTCAAGTTTTCCGCCGGTAGCGGCGTCTTCGAGCACCGGGCCGAGTGCGGTGACCAAAGCGTTTCGCAGGGTTTCGGCGGCTGCGTCACCTTTGGCTGATGCCAGCATCGTGCGCAACATAAGTTGCTGAGTCGCCTCCCAGCGGGCGACGGCATCGGAGTCGCGGGCGATCAAGAAGCTTAGGTCTTCGATCGAGTATTCACACTCCGCTTTAACTGGAGCGCTGAAACCGCGAAGAAGCGAAAGAACGGGTTTTTCCGAGATCCCGTCGAACGTGAATGTTTGTTCAGGTTCTGTGAGTTCGAGAACTTTTGTCGGAATTAAGTCGCCCTGATTCCCTACGAGACCGACGGAGATCGGGATCAAGTAAGGCTTTTTGGTCGCTTGGCCTGGAGACGGCGCGCACGACTGCGCAATCGTGATCGAGAACTTTTTGGCGGCGGCATCGTAGTTCGAGCGGACCTTGATAAGTGGGGTGCCGGCCTGGTCGTACCAGTTTTTAAACTGCGTGAAATCGCGGGGGCGCCCCACGTCCTTTGCGCCCAGAGACATCGCGTGCACGAAGTCGTCGGTCGTGACGGCCTGTCCGTCAAAAAGCTCGAAGTAACGATCCATGCCTTTGCGGAACCCGTCTCGTCCGATGAGAGTTTCGATCATGCGAATGACCTCGGCTCCCTTTTCGTAAACGGTCAGCGTGTAGAAGTTGTCGATGGCTTCGTAGGACTGCGGACGCACCGGGTGCGCCATGGGGCCAGCGTCTTCGGCAAATTGGTGCGTGCGAAGACGAATCACGTCTTCGATGCGCTTCACGGCACGTGATCCCATGTCGGCCGAAAACTCCTGATCGCGATAAACTGTGAGGCCTTCTTTCAGGGAAAGCTGGAACCAGTCGCGGCAGGTGATGCGGTTTCCTGTCCAGTTGTGGAAGTACTCGTGTCCGACGACCGCGAGGATATTGTCGTAATCCTTGTCGGTCGCCGTTTGTCGGTCTGCAAGAATGTAGTTGGCATTGAAAATATTGAGACCTTTGTTTTCCATCGCGCCCATGTTGAAATCATCGGCGACGACGATCATGAACACATCGAGATCATATTCGAGTCCGTAGCGCTCTTCATCCCAGCGCATCGACTTTTTGAGAGAGTCCATGGCGTGCACGCAGCGCGCTTCCAGGCCTTTGCGGCAGTAGATCTCGAGGGCGACTTCCCGACCAGAGGCCGTGGTGAAGGTGTCTCTAAGACATCCGATGTCACCTGCGACAAGCGCAAACAGGTAACATGGTTTTTTGTGAGGATCGTGCCAGGTCGCTTCGTGACGGCCGTTGTTCATCTCGCGCGTCGCCGTGCGATTCCCGTTGGAAAGCAAAATCGGATATTTCGCTTTGTCCGCTTCCATAGTGACGGTGAACACCGACATCACGTCGGGGCGATCGATATAGTATGTGATGCGGCGGAAGCTTTCGGCCTCACACTGCGTGCAGAACATGCCGCTAGAGCGATAGAGGCCTTCGCAAGCCAAGTTCTTTTGCGGTTCATTGGTCACGTCGATTTCCAATGTGAAATCAGAAAGCGCGCCGACTCCGACCTGAAGCTTTTCGCCAACCAAGCGGTACTGGCCTTGAGCAAGCGGCGTGGCCGCCGCAGACTCTGGCGAAAGCGCGGGCGTCGCCGCAGGGGCCGGTGTGCAGGCATCGCCATTGAGTTTTACGGATTTCAAGTTCAGATTTTCGCCGTCAAGTTGAACGAAGTTTTCTTGAACTAAGCTTCCGTCGCTGTTTTTGCGGCGTTCGAGTTTGAGCTTCGAGCGGACTCGCGCGTGATCTTCGTGGAGATCAAAATGCAGAAAGGTTTCGCGAATCCAAAAGGATGGGGCTTTGTAGTCTTTTAGGTGAACCATGGGTCTGGAGTAGCTCGGCTGGAGCTATCACGCAAGTGCGAATTCGGAGCTGACTTTGTTGAAAATATCCTGCAAAGTCCCTCGACATGGGCTCACGTGTCGTGATCATAGGTGGGGGCTTTGCTGGACTTGCGGCGGCTCGAGATCTGGCGAAGGCCAAAGCGGCCGACGGTCAACCGTTTCAAATCACGTTGGTGGACCGGCGCAATCATCACCTCTTTCAGCCGCTCTTGTATCAAGTCGCAACGGCCGCCTTAAGCCCAGCGGAAATCGCCGTTCCGATTCGCAGTTTGTTCTCTGAAGAACCGAATGTGCGCGTTGTTCTGGATGAAATCACGGAGTTCCAAAAGCTTGAACGTGGAGGCATCGCCGTGGGGCGGGCCGCGGAGTATCCGTTCGATTTCTTGATCCTCGCCGCCGGTGCCGGTCATAGCTATTTCGGGCATCCAGAATGGGAGCCGTTTGCGCCGGGCCTTAAGACTTTGGAGAATGCGACCAATATTCGCCGCCGCGTGCTCTTGGCCTTTGAGCGTGCCGAGATGGAGACGGACCCCGAGAAGCAAAAAGCCCTTCTCACCTTTGCCGTCGTCGGCGGGGGGCCTACGGGTGTGGAGATCGCCGGAGCATTGGCTGAGATCAGCCGTTACACTTTGGAAAGTGATTTTCGCCGTATCGACCCGTCACGCACGAGGGTCATTTTGATCGAGGCGGGAAGTCGTTTGCTCGCAAGCTTTCACGAGTCTCTTTCCAAGCAAGCGGCTCGCGACCTGGAAAAAATGGGTGTGCAGATTTGGACGTCGACTCGTGTTTCCAAAGTCTCTGAAGATGGTGTGCAGCTTGGACAAGAGTTTGTACAGGCGAAAACCGTGATCTGGGCGGCGGGTGTGAAGCCTTCTCCGCTTGGGGACAAAGTTGTGCAAGCATTTGGTGGACGACTTGATCCGCAAGGCAGGGTCTTTGTCGATCGGCAGCTTCGCCTCGCGGGCGGTTCGCCGGACGTCTACGTGCTGGGTGATCTCGCGCATTTCGATGCAAAAGATGGAAAGCCTCTTCCTGGTTTGGCGCCTGTGGCGATGCAACAGGGTCGCTTTGTCGCCACGCTTTTAGAAAAACAGTCGCGCCTTCAACCGAGCGAGGGTTCGCCGGAGTTTGAGTATTTTGACAAAGGGCAGATGGCCACTATTGGACGCAAGCGCGCCGTGGTTGAAGCCGGGCGCATTCGGTTTGCCGGGTATTTCGCGTGGATCACTTGGCTCTTTATCCACATCTACTACTTGATCGGATTCAAAAATCGCTTCTTCGTGTTTTACCAATGGGCATGGGCGTATCTCACGTTCCGCCGTGGCGCTCGACTCATTCAGGAGTCGTAGTGAACCTCAAGGGTCGCAAAGCGGTTCTTAGTTTGGAATTTTGATCGGCGCGTTTTCGAGTTTCTCCCAAAGCACTGGAGGGAGAATCTCGGTGCCGATGAGATAAACCGGTTGTTCGGTCGACGTTCCAGGCCGTTTCTTTTGAACAGGCCCTGGAACTTGGCCACGGCCGCCGTGTTCATCGAGATAAAGTCGGCGCACGGCTAGCGAGTTGCTCAAGATAATTTTGGAGTTTGCCGTTTCGTCGCGCTCGCGTTTGGAGGCATTGCGTTTTCCCGACTGAATGAGATGAGCGTGCTCGAACGGGCTTAAGACCTTAAGATCCGAGTTGGCGGGGCCGATTGTCTTAAAGTCCTGCCAGCCGAACTCGCGCACGTGTTTTCGTTTCGAGCGGCCGGGTTCACGACAAGTGAGAATCAAATCGATCTCGTCTTTTTCGAAACGTTCTTCGAGATCGCTTAAGTCGTAAACGTTGAGTTCGATGACGGGGATCTTCGTTTCGCGAAACATGGTCTGTGTGATTTCCATCGCCAGCGGCACCAGGCCCTCGAGTGTGCCGAAGGTGACGTGATGGATCTGATCGTCGCCTTGCAGCTCTTGCAGGGAGGCTACGAGGCGTCGCGAATTGCGAAAGTAAACATCGGCGACTTTGTAGGCGACGGGCGTCCAGCCGGATTTACGCCGTGCGGCCCGGTCCAGGAGCACGATTCCAAGTTCGTCTTCGAGTTGAGCAATTAGTCTTGAGAGCTGAGGCTGGCTAAGGCCGATGTGATCCGCCGCAGCGGACAGGTTTTTGTGGTGAATCGCTTTGCTCAAAACTGAGAGAGGCCAGTGCAGGTGATCCATATTGGGCGCTGGAATTAGCACAGGAGGCAGGGGCTGTCAGCATTATGTGTTCTATGCATAATGATTTGCGCGATATGTATTTTTGGTGTCCGGCGAGTCGTGACTAAGTTTGAGTGTTTTTCAAGGGGGGCAAAATGGCACGTTTCCTATCCATCTCGATTTTGTGCTCAGTTCTGAGCGTGTTCCTTGGCGCATTTTACGGCGCGTCGGTCGCCGAGGCGAACGAGGCCGAGTTGCTAAGTGGAGCACTGGTGCCGCTGACCAAGCCTGCTGAGCAGGAAATGGTGGTTTGCCAGGGTTTAGATGGCGATGTGGTTTTTGAAATTCTCATGGATAAATCGAAGGCCAAACCGCATGCGCTCGCAATGCGTGTGTCTGACCCGACCGTTTCACCGGTCTACGAAGAAATTGCGCTCTTTGACGTTCAGGATCGACAGCTGACGTCGGAAGTTGGCGGTAGCGCTGCTTCGCCTGTCGTTCGTGTCGTCGGTCTCGTCGATCTGAAGAACCCTTTGACCGGCCGTAAGGGTGAGCGCGTGGGAGGCACCGTGCTTGGCGCTTTGCACTCGATCACGGTGGATCTCGACATCGACTTTGACCAGGTTTCAACGCCGCGCAAGCGTCATGCGGGGCTTGTGACATACCTGAAGAAGAATGGTGAGGACCTCACACAAGACCTCGACTGTCGCCGCCAGAAGTGAGATCAGTGAAGGATGTCGCGCGCCTTCACAAATAAAACAAAGTTAGATTCCTTCGATACAATTCAAGTGACCCCAACCGTCGTACCCGGAGTCGCGGATCAAACCGCGTCCGGAAGCGTGAAAAAAGCCATTGTGCTGCTTCACGGCTTTGGTGCCGACAATCAGGATTTGGCGAGTCTTGCCGAATACGTTGGCTCGTCAGCAGGGGTGAGCTGGTTTTTTCCAAATGGTCCGCACTCGGTTCCCATTGGTCCGCACACGTCGGGTCGTGCGTGGTTTCCGCTACGTCTTGCGGAGCTCGAGGAAAAAGGGATCGATTTCACGCAAGTGTTGCCGGACGGAATGGATCGCGCGGCGAGTTCCGTTT
Organism: Bdellovibrionota bacterium; assembly: GCA_963170185.1. Taxonomy (GTDB): domain Bacteria; phylum Bdellovibrionota; class Bdellovibrionia; order Bdellovibrionales; family JAMPXM01. The sequence continues at coordinate 14,332 of CAUJGS010000040.1, read as the reverse complement.
TAAAGGCGGTCGAAGGTCTTCGCGCTAAACATGGTTTGCAGTGGAATCAAATCGTACTTGGCGGCTTCAGCCAAGGTGCGATGATGGCCGTTGAAGTTGCATTGCGTGCGCCGGAGCTTCCTGCGGGTGTCACGATTTTTTCCGGTTCATTGGTGAACGAGCCTGGGCTGAAAGCCCTCGGCCCCAAGAAAAGTGGTCTCAAGTTTTTCCAAAGTCATGGTGCCCAAGACTTCATGCTTCCGTTTGATCTCGCCGAGCGCCTTGAGCGCGGTTTGGGTGAAGCAGGTTGGGATGGCATGCTCTATGGTTTCCGTGGCGGGCACGAGATTCCGCCGACCGTGCTGCGTGAGTGGCAGTCTTGGCTGAAGTCGTTAGGCTTCTAGCGCCAAGATGCTGGATTTCATGATGGGCGATCGCGACTCGCGCCTGCGCATGGTGAGACCGGTAATCGCCGGAACTAATCGCATGAACGAACAATTCGAAGCACCTGCAAGGGTTCGATCTGAATTTTGATCGAAGCCTTGCAGCCGCGTTGAATTTCCGCCCCGACTTCCAACAACAGATTTACGGCTTGAGGCGAAAGTGTCGTCATCGAAAGCCGTTTGTTGTTGAACGCAAAGGTTAAGTTGTCATTGGACTGCCTTGGATACACAGCCAACGCATAATCTCCGGCTGAAAGCAGTGCGATCGTTCGCCCTGGAGAAGAGCGTTCGATACGCAAAGTCTTAACGTTCGAGTTCATCGGCTCTTTGGTGAGCACTTCAATTCCAGCGATTGTTTTTCTGGTGTAGCTCTCGCTATCGAATTCGGCTTTCGACTCTGAGAACGCGAACAGGGAGAGGCCGAGAATGAGGGTCGAAATACGTATCGTGTGTTTCATCTTCAAGACTCCGTTCAAGATTTGAGAGGGCGGCTTCGCCATATATAATGCACGGACTTGCACGGATGAGGCCGTACCGAGAGCCTAGCCTTTTACGGAGTTCTGAGGTTCTTGGGGCGATTTTCGTCGCCGAGGCTGTGTATATCGCGGAAAAAGGCACACCGGATCGGCCACTGGTGGCCGCCCGCCGATGGAGCCACCAACGGGAGCCGCACGGCTTGAAATCTATGCTGACAGGCGTTCTTAGTCGCAGAAGTATGCGATCCCGCGAACGGCCGTTCCGGTGCCGCTTGTGGTTTCGATCTTAACTTTGTTGGCGCCCTTGCGAGCGGCGTCGAGTTTCAGATCTTCCAACGCTTGTTCGAAAGTTCCTTTCGCCGATGAGACGCGGCCTTCGACGGGGCCAATCTCTTTGCAGTCGTCATCGTCGATGGCTTCGCGTGTGATCTTCACATTGTCACCCTCAGGTTTTATCGGATGCGAACCGCAGCCAGAGAGCGCGACAGCAGCGAAAGTGAGTGCGAGGGCGGTGTACGTGAAAATCCCGTTGGCTAAAAGCCGGCGCGAAAACGAAGTCGTGGACATAGATCCTCCTGGCTTTAAGTAAAGTCGATGGGGGGAATCGTCGTCCATCCTTGTCTCGAGCTGCAGGACGTCAGACAATGGGGAAGTGTTCCGAAGCTGGATGCTGCGTTGTAGCAGCAACTAGCTCTTAGTCTTTGAAGGTGTTTGGGAGTCAGTTTGAGTTCCTTGCGATGGCTGGATCGGTTTCAGCGCAGTCTCAAGACCGGTTGGCGCATGCTGGTCGCGACCTGGCATCGGATTCGCCAAGCCGATGTCGAGATCATTGCGGGAAGCTTGTCGTACACCACGATGCTCTCGTTGGTTCCGCTGCTCGCGGTCAGTCTTTCTGTTTTTCAATTGCTGGGTGGCCTTGAGCACCTCATGAAGCACGTCGAGCCGTTTATTTTAAAGAACCTCGCGCAAAGCTCGGGCGTGGAGCTTAGCCGTTATCTGTCGGGCGCCATTCGTCGCACGCATTCCAGCGCCTTGGGAATTGGTGGTGTGATTGGGGTTTTGATCGCCTCGACGAAACTCTTTACCGACATGGAGAGAGCGATTCATCGTGTTTGGCTTCTCAAAAAACGTCGCTCGCTATGGAAACGCATCGCCGTGTACTGGGCTATCATGTTCTTCGGTCCCTTGGTTTTGGCGGCTACGTTGGGCGTGCTCGGTAGCAAGGAGTTGGGTTTGGTGAAGAAGTTCACCGGCCCCGGCTTAACATCGCTCTTCGCGTTTTTTGCGTTGTATGCGATCTACAAGTGGGTGCCTTCGCGGAAGGTGGATCGCCTGCCGGTGCTTGCCTCGGCGCTGATGGCGACCGCGGGCTTGGCTTTGGCGCAAGAGTTCTACGCCGGGATCGTGCGCAGTCTGTTTCGCTTTTCGAAGGTGTATGGATCGCTTGCCGGCGTGCCGCTGTTTCTGATGTGGGTCTTTGTCATATGGTGGATTATCCTTATGGGAGCGACGCTGACAGCTTTGCTGCAAGAGCGTCGGGACCGTGCAGCCGCGCCGGCCGGCTAAGGGCGAAGCCCGCAGCGCCACAACACGTCGCTTTTTGACAACGCATCTTGATTCGATTTTGATGACCGCTTTGACGAAGCGCTTAGAGCAAGGAAACGAGTGTAAATGAATAGTATGTTTGATCGTCCACTTAGCCCGCTTGAGCGCTTGCTGCCGTTTTTCTTTGTCGCCGTATTTATCATGCGACTGGTTTTAGGCGGGATGACGGGACTTGGTGACGACGAGGCCTACTACTGGGATTGGTCGCGTCAGCTTCAGCTTTCTTATTACGACCATCCGGGCATGATCGCTTGGCTGATCAAGGCTTCGACGTCCGTTTTTGGCGACACGGCGTTTGCCGTTCGTCTGCCTGCCATTCTTTGCAACACGCTTGCGACGCTGTTTTTGTTTCTCTTGGCCGTTGATATGTTCAACCTCCGAGTCGGACTTTATGCGGCCACGTTGCACACGATGGTTCCGATTTTCGCTCTCGGCGGAATGATGGCGGTGCCAGATGCGCCGATGGGTTTCTTGTGGGCGTTTTCGGCCTGGCTTGGGTGGAAGATCGCTTCGAAGGTTTCCGCCGGAACATTTCTAGGCGCTGAGGACCGTGTGTCCAATGGTCTTTGGTTTTTGATGGGCCTTGCCTTGGCGCTGGGCTTTCTTTCGAAGTACACCACGGTGCTCGTAGGGCTCTCGATTCTGCTGTATTTCTTTTTCAACGCGAGTCTTCGTCGCGTGCTGTTCTCGCCCGGTTTTAGTTTGGCCATTCTCGTGGTCATGGTTGGGGCGATGCCGGTTCTGATCTGGAACGGTCAACACGAGTGGGGGAGCTTTGCTTTTCATTTGTCTGATCGACAAAGCGGCGGCGGTGGAGCAAACTTCGGGCGCTGGGCTCAGTTTTGGATTTCACAAATCGGCTTCTTCACGCCGGTGGTGTTTCTTCTCAACGTATTTGCGATGTTCTTAGCGCTTTTGAAGTCGAGCGATGCTCGTTGGCGCTATCTGTTTTGGCTATCGTTTCCGACATTCATGTTGTTTGCCGGCCAAGCTTTGTTTGCCGAATTCAAGCCGCATTGGCCGGCTCCTGCTCACTTCACGCTCTTAATCGCCACCGCGAAACTTCTTGAAGAAGGGTTCGGCGGTCGCGAAGAGTTTCAGCGAAACGCTCGCCGTCGATTTGCGGGATGGGCGATTGCGATTTTCGTGGTCCCGCTTTTTGTTTTGTTCCATGCCGCGGTTCTGTATCCGGTGATTCCAAAGGTGGCTCAGTTTTTTGCACCGGCAGCGAACTGGGATCCGAAGTTTGATCCAACCAACGATCTCTACGGTTGGCCCGAACTGGCCGAACATCTGGAAAAGATTCGGCAGGACCGCGAGGCCAATGGAACTGGAAGGCCTTACTTGGCTTCAAGCCGTTATCAACTTGTCTCGCAACTCGCGTTCGCGACGAAAGAAACGGTGTACCGACTTTCGCCCACGCGTGACCATTACACGTATTTGCAAACTCCCGAAGTGATTGAATCCCTTCGCGACAAACCCATGTTATTTGTAAGTGATAACCGCTACGAGCGCGATCCGCGTGGGGATGTGGCTAACTATCACGTTTTCTCCATGTGCGCCGAACTCGAGCCGTTCGTCTTCAAGCGTGGGGAAGTGTATGCACGGACGTTTAGAATCTACGATTGTCGATAGAGCGCGAGCGGGGGCTCGGCGATCTTCATTTGTATTGGTGTTTCTTTGTGGTGTGTTCGGCGCGCTCACCGTAGGTGTGTCCGCCGAACCTGCTTTGGGTCAGTCGGCATTGCCTGGCACAGCCTCCAGCGTTCAACTCTTTGCTAAGGGGCCTCATTCGCGAGTTGCCCTTCGCTTGCCAGAAGTTTTTCACGAGACGAAGACGGATGCGATCAATGTCGAATTTCAGATCGACAAAGACTGGCACATCTACTGGGAAAATCCGGGCGATAGCGGCGAAGAGCCGAAATTTGATTTTCGTTCTTCGCGCGGGGTTTCGTTTGGTCGGCCGTGGTTTCCAATTCCAAAGCGCATTGCCGCTGGCCCATTTACGAATTTTGGCTACGAGTCGGCTCCCAATAGCCCGGTGGCAATTCGGGTTCCTGCGGAAGTGAAGCCGGGTGGCGAGTCGGGAATGGCCGAAGTCGTTTTGGACCTCACGTATCTTGTTTGTAAAGAAGAGTGCATTCCTGCCGAAGTGAAACTTCGAGGGCGTGTACCGGTTCGCGCCGAAGAAAATGAAGCGAACGTCGAAGTCGCCTACCGTGCAGAAGATTTCCCGCCTCTGCGAGGCGTCGGATCGCGCGATGAACCCTTGTTCTCCAATTGGAAACTCGATCAAGGCGGACGCCTCGTTTTTTCTCTGAAGAATTTTAAATACGGTGGGGACCTTGCGAAGCTCGAGTTTTTTCCTTTAGCGAGCTTCAGTGCTCAGCACGGCGCGCGTGGTCTTTTCGCAATTGAGCGAGGCTCCGGCGGCGAGAGCTTAGGTGTGACGCTTGAACTTGATCCAAGTCTTGCGGCTCCGGCTCGAGGCACCACGCTTGAAGGTCTCGTGGTGGATCGCACAACGGGCCAAGCGACCTGGGTGAGGCTAGAGTCCAAGTCGGGACTCGAATGGGTCGGACTCCTTCGCTATCTCGGCTTTGCTTTTTTGGGTGGATTGATCCTGAACCTCATGCCGTGCGTGTTTCCCGTCGTGTCTTTGAAGGTCTTAAGCTTCGTGAAAGAATCGGGCGGAGATCGGCGCGAAACAAAGCTGCATGCGTTTCTTTACGCTCTTGGAGTGTTGCTCAGTCTCTGGCTTTTGTTGGCGATGCTCTTGGCGCTTCGCTCGGCGGGCACGGCGGTGGGCTGGGGCTTTCAATTGCAGAATCCTATTTTCCTCTTTGGGCTTTTTGCGGTGTTTTTATTCCTGGGTTTCAACCTTCTCGGGCTCTTTGAGATCAACTACTCGGGTCCTGGAAGTTTGCAGAACTTGATGATGGCGCGTGGGCGTGCGGGTTCGTTTTTCACGGGACTTCTTACGACGCTGGTTGCGACTCCGTGTTCGGCACCGTTCATGGGAGTTGCCATAGGCGCGGCGCTCGCGAGCGGCTACCTGGAAGCCGGGTTGGTGTTCACGTTCTTAGGGCTCGGACTGGCTTCGCCTTATGTGCTTCTTGGTTTTTTCCCCAAGCTTGTCGACAAGCTTCCGCGCCCGGGTGCTTGGATGGATCGCTTCAAGCAATTGCTGGCGTTTCCGCTATTCCTGACGGCGGTGTGGCTGCTTTGGGTGCTTTCACAGACCGGGGCGACTGCTGCTCTGGTGATGATTGCGGCGTGGTCAGTCTTCGTTGGCTTTTACATATGGGCTCGTCACTTCGGGCTCACGAAAACCAAATGGGTCGCGTTTCTCGTTTTGCTTGCAGGATTCGCGATGATCGCCAAGGTCTTGGACGAACCGATGGAGTCTGGCGCGGCGACGACGTCTCGCTGGGAGAGCTATAGCGATGCGAAAATTCGCGAGGCCTTGGCGAACGGCGAGAGCGTGTTTGTCGACTACACCGCTTCTTGGTGTGTCACTTGTCAGGTCAATAAGAAGCTCGTCCTCGACACAGATCGTGGACAAGCGCTGTTTGAGGCCGCCAAAGTTCGTCTCGTGCGAGCTGACTGGACCAAGAGAGATCCGGAAATCTCGAACTCGCTTTCCCGTCTTGGACGACAGAGTGTTCCCGTTTATGCTTTTTATCGAAATGGAAATAACACTCCGGAAGTTTTACCGGAGATTCTCACCTTCGAAATTTTAGAAAACGCACTTCGTAAATGAATTTTATTTTTTGTGGAGGATGATCATGAAGTTAGTTCGAGGAACGTATTTTTCAGCGTTGGCAGCACTGGTTCTGGGTCTGACTATGGCGTCGACTCAAGCTCTTGCAGCGGCAAAAGTGGGCGAGAAAGCTCCGGAGTTTGAACTTGTCGACACCAACGGCAAGTCGCACAAGCTCTCGTCGTTTGCGGGTAAAACAGTCGTGCTCGAGTGGTTCAACAAAGGCTGCCCATACGTTCAAAAACACTACGAATCACAGAACATGCAAGCCTTGCAGAAGAAGTACACAGACAAGGGTGTTGTATGGTTGACGGTGATTTCGTCGGCACCAGGCAAGCAGGGTTTTGAAGAAGGCGCAGAAGCCAACAAGACTCGAGCGGATTGGAAGATCGCAAGCACGGCAACACTGCTTGATCCAAAGGGCGAAGTCGGAAAGCTCTACGTAGCGAAAACGACTCCGCACATGTACATCGTCGATGCCAAGGGCACGTTGGTGTACAACGGAGCGATCGATAGTATCTCGTCGTCGAAAAAAGAGGATGTTGCCAAGGCTGAAAACTACGTTTCAGGCGCTCTGGACCTCATCGCGGCCGGTAAACCGGTGAAGACGGCCTCGACAAAACCCTACGGCTGCGGCGTGAAATATCCGTAAATCAGAACCCAAGACAGGAGTTCCAATATTGGATTCCTTTTCTCGGGCTTGTTGGTTGAAACAGTTGTCGGCCTCCGGGGCCTCTCGATAGGATGAGGCATGGTGGTAGCGGGCAATAAAACCTATAAAACACAGAGTACGAAGCGTCGGTTTGGCGCACTGACGTCGGGCGCCGCCCTAGCGGTCGGTCTCCTGATGTCGGGCTGCGCGGAGATCGCCGGCAGCGGTAGATCGATGCTGATTCCCGATGTGCGCATTAGCTGTACGTCGACGAACTGTCGAGCGGCCTCGGGTTCCATTCAAGCGTTTGTGACGATCACGGAGTCTCCTAGCTGTGCGTCGGCTGAATTTGGTCAGAAGGTGGCCGGCTCTGGGACGGTTTCGTGCAATGCGCTCGGTTGCACGGGCACGGTTTCGCAGTTCATCGACACGGCCGCGCAAACTGCGACTTATATTCCCGAAGGGACTTATTCGGTTTGTGTGGTGCTGAATATCAGCGGCAACTACAACGGCGATGCTCAGCCGGGGGATGCCGAGGGTAGTTTGACCAACGCTCTGTTCACGGCCAGCACCCGTTATGCCGATGTCTCGGTGTTTACCAATAAGCTGTAAGGTGCTTAAAATAAGGGAAAACCGGGGGAATCGACGTGAGAGATTGCAGAATTCCGCGCCGCATCCCAATCGAATCTTGACCGCGTGAGGACCGCGAGGCAGCTAGCATAAAGGGGGAACGCGTGGCTAAGGGGCGGATTCGCAATGCGATAAAGAAGAAAATTCGGGGTCGACTGAGCAAGAGCTCAAATCGCACCGAGAAGGCTTCCTCGAACTCCTCTGCCGCGGCGAAGAAACCCTCAGCCGGAGCTCGTCGATTGAAGACTGTTTCGAAGACCGCCGCCGTCAAAGTCATGCGGCGAATTGGCACTGTAAAAGAAGCCTTTCACTCGTTGGACGCGCAGCTGAAGCTGCATCGTTTTAAGGTTCGCGAGTTCCAACCGAAGGTGAAGTTCGAATTCAAAAAAGGCCACTTCACGGTCAAGACCGTCACGACTGGCGAAGAGTTGGAAGAGGTCTTGCGCCTTCGTTTCGATGTTTTTGTGCGTGAATATAAAAACCTTAAGCCGCGAGCCGGTGTCGACGTCGACAAGTTGGATTACGTTTGCGATCACCTGATCATTCGTGACAACCGTGAAGGGCGCATCGTCGGAACCTATCGCTTGAACTCGAATCGCTACTCCGACGTTTATTATTCGAGTTCCGAATTTGAATTCGAGCACATTCTAAAAGATGCGGGCACAGTGCTCGAACTCGGGCGCGCGGCGATTGATCGCGAGTTTCGTACAGGCGCGGTGATCTCGCTTCTTTGGCGAGGAATTGCGCAGTACGTAGTCGCCGTCGAAGCCGACACGATGATCGGTTGCGCGAGCGCCAAAACCATGGAGCCGCTGGAAATCGGGCTTTACAGTCACCACCTCGAAAGCGAAGGGCTCTTGCGGCACGATCTCGGAATCGAGCCGACGAAGAAATACAAAGTAAAAACGCTGCCTCAGGTTCTTACCTATCTAGAAAAGAACCCGTTTGAATACGATGCCAAAGAGATCGATGCGCGCATCCCGGCGTTGATGAAGTCTTACTTTAAGATGGGATTTAAGGCGTACGGTGAGCCGGCTCTTGATCGTGACTTTCATTGCATCGACTTTTTTATCATGATGCGTGTCGCGGATCTGGACGAGGCGTTTCGCCGTCGCTACTTCAGTCCCAACCAAGAAGAAGATTAGAACGTCCGGAAAATTTTGAGAAGAGGAAGCTTTCGTGGGCCAAGAACAGACGATTCTCGAGAAGTTGGCAATGGCGCCACGAGGCGGAACAATTGCGGGTCTGATTGCGGCTTATATGGCGCAGGCCTCGATGGGAAAAGCTCTGATTCGCGATCCGCACGATAGACTGCGTTTCTTCATCGAGAACATTTCACGCTGGGGCTCTAAAGCATTGAAGGTTCTCAATTTTGAGATCGAAGTTCTTGGGCTTGAAAAGCTAGATCTCAAAAATCGCAACTACCTCTTCGTTTCAAACCACATGAGCTATCTCGATGTCTTGATCTTCAGCGCGAAGGTTCCAAGCGTGTTTGTCACGAGCGTCGATATGGGGCAGGTGTTTTTCCTTGGCACGCTGGCGGAGATGGGTGGCAGTATTTTCGTTGAACGCCGAAGTCGCCATCGCGTGGATCAAGATCTCTCAAACATGACCAATACGCTTCGCAATGGTTTCAACATCGTGATCTATCCAGAGGGGACATCGACCGATGGGCAGAAGCTTCTGCCGTTTAAGAAGTCGCTTCTGATGAGTGCTGTCGATGCCGAGCGAGAGATCGTGCCGGTGGCGATGAAGTACATGTCGGTCGACGGCGAGCCGTTTGGCAAAGCAAATGCCGACAAGGTTTGTTGGTACGGCGATATGACGTTTGCCGACCATTTCTTGGGCCTGCTGAAGCATCGTGAAGTGAAGGTGCAGCTCCAGTTTTTGGATCCGATTTCGTCGAAGCCGGAAGGAATTCCCGGCGAGCGCATTCGAACAGAGCTGGCCGAGAAATCCTGGCACGCGATTCAGTCGGCCTATTTTGGCGGAAGGCCCGTCCCATTCGGAGAGCCCCGCGCCACCATGTCGCTATAGCCGCAGCCGTGGACTTAAAAGCCGAAGCCTACTGTTGCGCGCAGGTATGTGCCGCTGAGGTCGACGTTGACCTTCGAGCCACCGCCGTCGACGACTTCGACACCCGCCGAGTCTCGTAAGTTCCCCATGGGAGCGTGCAGGTAGCCTGCCTCGATACCGGCACTGAGAAGCGCCATTTTAAATCCGGCCTCTACACCAGCTGTCGCAGTGAGCGTGCTCTCAGTTTTGTAATCGGCGCGTGTCGTGCCGTTTGCCGAGCGGTATTTGAAATCGCTGGCGAAGCTAACGGTCGCGACCGGACCAAGATAGATGCCGGTGTCGATCAGACGTTTGTTCACCAAGATCGATGTGCGTTTCCAGTCGACTTCGGAATTCAGTGCGCCGTCGCTCTCCTTGCGAGAGAACATTTCGTGACGAACTCCTAGCCCCACGGGCATCAATGGGACGCGGCCCATGACGTCAAAGCTGAGCGCCTGCATCTGTGAGATTTTAGGCTGACCAGTGAAGTTGTCGTTTAAGCCAGATGGGTTTGTCGAGAAAAGCGAGTAGGCGCCTTTGAGTTCGACAAGCGCTTGCGCTGGCAGCGAGATCGCGGTGATGGCGGTGGTAGCGGCCAGAGCAAGTACGGACGTAAGTAGAGTGGACGATTTCATTTTCACCTCGTCCACTCAGTCTAGGTCAGCGGCAATTGTTGTAACAAGTCGAGCTAGGGTAACTCTCGCCGCAAGTCCGGACGCAGGCATCAAAGCCCTCTGTAATACATTCCGGATTGCGTGTTTTGAATGCGGGCCATTCGTTGTTGAAGCAGGTCGAGGCTGGGTACGAGCGCTTGCAGGTTTGGAAGCGAGACTCGTAGCTAGCGATCGCGCTCTTGCAGTTTGGAAGACTTGAACCCGCTGCGCACGTCACAGTCGTTGTGGTGTTGGCGCGAATGGTGATCTCGTCACCGGGATTCAGATTCAAAATCGCCTTTGCTCGCGAGAAGTCCTCTTGTTCGGAAAGTGTATCGGAAGAAGAACTCTCGGCGGCGAGGGCCGGGGCGGCCGCGGTGACAATCGCGACACCCATTAGAAGCGTGATCAAGAATCGAGAAACGAAATTTTGAGTCATATAACTCTCCCTTCAAGGAAGAGCAGACCAAAGCGATCTCACGGATTCAAGGCTGATTCGGTTCATGCAGTCATATTGTGGACAAGTTTGGCCGACGCATGCCTTTTTCCCGGGGCATTCGACTTCCGGCACCAAAACCTGCACGGCTTCACCTTGCGGCGCCCAGCGTGTTGGGTGTTGTACTTTGACGGGGCTGTAGAGGCCGATGACGGGACGCCCGAGCGAGGCCGCCAGATGCGCGACTCCCGTGCTTGGTGCCAAGACACAGCGCGCACCATCGAGAATGTGCAAGAGCTGTGGTCCGCTAAGTTTTCCGTTGAGCCACACGACTCCACGTGCGCCCTCAAGAGCTTGGCGGATTGGCTCTAACACCGATTCGTCGGTCGACGTCCCGGTGATCACGATGGTTTCTTCTTTCGATGCTTCCTGGATCCAAGAGATGTAATGCGACGTTGGCCAATTGCGTGCGGAGCCGCCCATCCCCGGATGAACCACGGCGTATTTTTGATCCACGAGTTCGTACTTCTTTAGCGTCTGCGCTTTCCAATCGGTATCAACACGAAGCTTAAGAGGGTCGCGCTGGATCGTCGGCCGATCCGTGAGCGTGTCCATCACGCGCATGTTGTATTCAAACTCGCTTGTTTCCGAGAGGCTTCGCTTTTGTCGGACACCTTTGTTGAGGAATAAAAAGGAATGCCATTGCGAGCGAGGACCGACGCGATTTGGAATGCGCGCAAACCATAGCAGTGCGGTCATCCACCAAGGGGCGTGAAGCACGACAGCTGTTTGGTACTTTCGAGCTTTGACTTCACGAAGAATGGTTTTGAATTCTTGAAAGCGGATTTTTGCTTTCATTTCGCGTGCTCGCCGACGTGGAACCGCGTGATCCACGACGAAGCCCAATCCTTCGGAGATCCACCAATCGACATCGCGCTCGCCGTCGTTTTCGATCTCACCAAACTGACCATCGGAGGGGAGACTAAGGACGAGGTCGCCGATGCGGTCGACACGAACAAAAAGTGTCGGACCACCTTCCGAAACAGGACGTGGGCTGAGCACCGGAATGCGCGGAGGTCGCGAGACAACAACCCGCGATTCCGCGGCTGTCGCCTGAGTGCCGCCATGGCGGTGGGTCTGGTGGTTTCGTGGGCTCTCGGGAGTGTCCAAATTCGCAGTCATATCGAGACGATAGCGACATAAAAAGGGGGCGGCAACGGAGATTCAGTCATTTTCTGGACTGGAAAGCTTTCTCGGATGCTGAAACGCTAACCCTATGCGTTATTCAAAATTCTCGCGGGTTTAGCGCCAGTTCAAACCAGATTCCGCGTGGAGTTTCTCGGCATTTACATTGGAGTGAAGGGTCGCTAGAACCGATTATTCCTTCGGGGCGATTTTGACGAGAGGGGCCTGTGTTCGTCAATAAGTGGAGTCTTCGCATCGTGAGTCGAATTCGAACGTTGGCTTTGATCACAAGCCTGGGGCTTTTTGCGTCGGCTTGTCAGTTAAATACACAGGAGAACGTTCCTGGCGAAGCCCCGTTGAAGCTTTCTGGCCCAACCGAAAACTGCATGTCGGAAAGTTTGAAATCGCTCGAGGCCTATTTCAAAGGTGTCTCGAAAGTCGGAGAGATCGACGAAGCATTTAAGTGCGTGTCGGGCGCGCTCGACATGTTCAAGATGTACGGTCGTGGTTCGGCAGAGCGTGACTCGTTTTCTTCTTCGGAGCTGCGGGCGTTTTTCGAGCGTCACTTCTTGCGCGATGTGAAGCTGACAGATGCGTTTTTGAACGAAGTCATGCGAGTCAAGATCGCGATTCTCGGTGGCTCTCCGGATCGTCTCACGAAGGCCGAGCTGGATCGTTTGATAGAGGTTGTCGACGTCTTGCGTGTCGAGGCGATTCGTTTACGTCCTTACATCGATATTCTGAATCAGCGTCTTCCCATCGACGGTGCTTCGGTGGACCCGAGTGTTCTTGAGCAAGCGCTTTCGGACTTCACGTTCACAATGGACACGGTCGGCACTCTGTTGGGCCGCTCGCGGCAACCGTACAAGCTTGAAAATTTGCAGACGCTTCTCAATGAGTTCCAGGGTTTGTATTCGGGACGTTCCAATTGGAAAGGACCCGAATGGTTTGCGCAACAGATGAACCTCATCGCTTCGGCGAAGGCGCTTTTGATTCGGGCCGACGGGCACACGATTTTACCTAGCGAATGGCAGCTCTTGTTTGGGCACATCGGCCGTATCTATAGCCTCTACTTGCGATTCAGATACGCCATGCAGGGACGCGACCTGTTTTACGGCGATGGTCTTGCGCAAATCGAAATCGGAGTTCTTGAGATCTCGGGAATATTGGAAGAGGCGATTGCGGCCAAAGGCACTGGCGTTATTCCGTACGATGTCCTAACGGAGTTCATTCTTGCACTAGGTGCTTCCGGTTCGTTTGAGCTTCCGGTGCAGCCGACCACTGTTGTGGGGCTTTTGAAACCACTGCTCGAACAGATATTCAACCCGATCATCGTGAACACGGCCGGCGCGAAGCCTCTTGATCCGAAAGACCCGATGTCGATTCGCGCTGAGCGCCGCGAACAAGGCGGCCTGACGGCGGTGAATCTCGAACGCATGCGCGAGACATTGCTTGGCTGGGTTGAGACGCAGCAGTTTTGGGAAAAGCTGGAGCGCGAGGCATTTGCTCAAGATCCTTCGCTTGCTATTGGTCAACCGCTTCCGCTGAAGGTCGTGCGGCCGATCTGGGCGTCGTTCTCGGCCGTTTACGAAGAGCCTTGGGCCGACTTGAAGTCGATTTTTGATCGGCCGATTCCGCCATCGACGCGCGCTAACGGCACGCTGATTTTTGAAAACTCCAAGAAAGTGGTTTACGACCGCAATTCGTTTGCGGAGCTCAACTGGAAACAGCAAATCGTTCGCAGCATTGGCTATGGCTATATCAGTGACCCCGAAGGCTTGCGCATGACGGGCATTACGCTTGATCAGTTTGGGCGCGTTTTTAACGACTTCCAGCAGCTGGGCTTGGATCTCAAGTTCTTGGATGATTCGGATAAGGATATCTGGAAGACGGGGTTTTCGGTTTCCAACATCTTCTTGTTCTCGTCCAACGGCGACGATCGCATTGGGTATCACGAGGCTGTTGATCTCTTCGTGATTTCGTTTGCCTCCGGCGTGATTCGCGACTCGGTCGAAGCCGATCTGCTTTTGAATTGCAAACTTGGCCCAGATGATATCGCGGGCAAGCCCACGATTGATGCGGCTTGCTGGCGTAAGCGCGTGAAAGAAGGGTATCCCAACTTCTTCGCAGATATTCCTGGATGGCGCGATCAGATGAAAGATCGCAGCAGCGGAACTTGGAACAGTTTCTTCGACAACATGGAGAAAGCGTCTCGAAAAGCCGACAATCCTAAAGGACCGTTGATCTCCAGCGAGCGTAGTCGTGCGATTTCGGTTCATCACTACATCGAATCGCTCTACACGCGGTGGGACTCGAATCGCGATGGTCGGCTTTCTCTGCATGAGGCGGACAAAGCTTACTTCTTGTTTAAACGCCTGCTGAAAGACGCTTCGGGCTTTAAAAAAGACGACGAAGTGCGCGCGTTGTTCCACTACCTCTTGGCCTACGGTGAGCC
>CAUJGS010000039.1 GCA_963170185.1 Bdellovibrionota bacterium | reverse complement strand
CTCCGAGTTTCGTAGCGGATTGCCTAGAGACGATCGAAGAAATCGGAGATCGCGCGCGCCGTCAGTTTCTCGATGCTGGCGGGAAAGAGTTCTCCCGCGTCTCATGCCTCAACGCCCACCCCAAGTGGGTGAGCGCCCTTTCGGATATTATCGGCCGAAGCGTGGTGGAGTAGGGCGGACTGGGCGAGTCGGTGGAGTCGGACGTACTGGACGAACTGGCTCTACGCGACCGGGTGTGCGTCCTGCTTCACATCGTGTCCAGCGAAGCGAGTACACGACAGGCGTTTGTACGGCATCCAGCGAGTCGACTGTCGAGACAGCTTGTTCGCCTGTGCGGTTGCTCTGCACGTTGAGATGGGACTCGGCCGCAAGCACGAAGTCTTGTCCGCAAGGTGAAAACGAAGCAGCCGGAATGAGGCTCGTCAGAGTGAAGTTCTCTGTTTTGGGTCCAAGCATCACGTTTGAGCGAAGTACGCGGCGTGCGCCAGTTTCGCGACCGCTGATTTCCAAGAAGCGAAATCCTGCACCGAAGGTCGAGCGCGATCCGCTGGGAAGACTTGTAAATCCACGGTAGTCCATCTTTACGACTTGAACGGTGTAGCCAGCGGGAACCGAAAACGGAATGTTCACTTGGCAGCCCTTGGCGTCGCGAAGGGTTCCGACGTGGTTTCCGGCTTCCGCCACGTAAGAATCAAACAACACGGAGAGAGTGCGACCGTCCGGAGAAAGAATCGCGCTTGCGGTTCCACTTGGGCAGCCAGTTCCGGAGTATTGTGGCTGATGCATGCGAAGACCGGGAACGGATTCCGAATCAGTGTTCGGAGGTGCTCCAATGTCGCCGACGATGAAATTGCCGGTGTCGTCTTGAGCGTGAGCGACCGAGGCTCCGCCGAGTAGGACTGAGGCGCCGCCGAGAGCGATCATAGAACTGGAAACGAGAACAAGTTTAAGAAGTGGAAAGAGCACGGGATCCTCCGGATGGTTGGGTTGAGGAGTCGAGCGAGTGAGATGAATAGCGATGCGGTTGGCGATGTGAACGAGAACTCGTCGACGAATGAGTTTTCGTCGACGAGTTTTCATGATTAGCCTTAGCGGCAACGGCGCCATGCGATGTGGTACACGAGGCCGGCTGTTACGTCAGCTGAGTCGACAGTCGACATAGCGAGTTCGCCACGACGATTTGTCTGTACAAACATGTTTGTGTTTACACGAAGGTTCGTGTCAGCTCCGCAAGCGCTCCAGACGACTGCTTCCGCCGCGAGATGATCTGTGAGTTCGTAGAGGTTTGCCGAAGGGCCCATGAAGGTCTTCGATTGGCGTACGCCGCGTCCACCGGCAAAGAAGTAGTCGACGTTGAATGTCGCTCTTGCGCCCG
Source organism: Bdellovibrionota bacterium (assembly GCA_963170185.1). Lineage (GTDB taxonomy): Bacteria > Bdellovibrionota > Bdellovibrionia > Bdellovibrionales > JAMPXM01. Next base: position 15,322 of record CAUJGS010000039.1, on the reverse strand, counting down.
AAGGAAGCGAGTTAAAGCCACGGTAATCAACTTGGAAGACGGAGACCGAGTAACCGTTTGGAACACGAACAGGGATCGCGATGTTACAAGACTTGCGGTCGAACTGACGTCCGTTTCCAGCTTCCACCACGTATTGGTCGAAGAGGATAGAGAGCGACGACTGGTCTGGCGAGAGCGTGATGCTTGCCGAGTTGGCCGGGCAGCCTGTTCCACCGTAGCCGGGCATACCGAGTGTGATGCCGATGTTGGCAGATGCCGTTTGCGGCGCGCTGATCGCGGCACCGATCGAGGCCAAACAACCCAAAAGAGACAATGCGAGACGAGACTTTAAAACGCTGGCTTTCACTTTTCCCCCTAGTTCACCTGAAGCCTCTGTTGACCGAGGCGGTGATGAGAAGGTCCTTGAGCAACCGATGTACCAGCACGATTTGGGTCGCAAATGACACCACGAAGGTGAAAGTGGAAATTGCGAGGGGAGTTCAGCAGTTAGGAGGTATTCCTTCAAGCGTCATAAAACAAAAACGCGAACCCTCTTGGGGAGAGTTCGCGTTGGTCTGTCGGTGTGTGCGGTGGAGATTTGTCACTAGCGCGCGACAGAGTTAGCGGAGGTTCACACGGCGAAGATTCGTCGACTCTTCGCGATCGACTTCCGAGTTCTTGAGACGAAGAACTCCTTCGGCATCTTTGATCGTGCCGACCGTCGAGTTGATAAGAGTCAATCCACCCTTAAAGCCTTCGATGCGATCGATCTTGGAGTTACGAATGATGAGTTCACCTTCGACATCTTCGATAAGCACCGTGTCGAGACTGTGGACCGAGGCAAAAGCCGCTCTTATGCGTGCGATTTTGTCTGCTTTTGCGTTCGTGCGAACATTGCCGGCTTGGCGACCGCGGAACTTCATGTAGAGACCCTGAAGGTCTTCGATCTTTCCAACTTCCGAACCACTTGCGCAGATATAGGCGGCTCGAACTTTTGAAAGCTCCGTGAGCTTGATGGACGCGGTCGAGCTGATTCCGGCTTCAATATCGGAAACTCGGTCCGTGTCGCGTGAGCGAAGGTAAGAAACTGGGCCGCGAACACCGTCGTAGCGAAGCGTGCGTAACGCGTTTTTGATAACGACGGAACCTTGGACGTCATTCACCGTAACGTTTCGAACTGGTCGGCTGTAATGAAAGAGAAACGAGCGCGCCTTCTGTAGGGTTAGATCTTGAGCCTGTGCGAGCTTGGCTTCGTCCCAGCCGAACTTGGCGCCTGTCGAACAGCTAAAGGCGATTTTTTTGCCGTCATGGTCGTAGTCGATATCGGAATCATCGTCGTTATCACCATCGTCAACGGGAGCGGCCGGATTGTTTGAGCCACCACCGTCGCCGTCGGCAACGGGCGTTTCGGATTTTCCAAGTGAAGAGTTCTCGGCGTCAAATGACATGGAGTTCGAACAGTTTTGGTAGCCACCGATCAAGATGAGCGTCAAAAGCAGGAAGAACCAAACCTGACGTTTCATTTATGAACCTCTCAAAATGTTACGCAGACTCCACCCCAAGACGATGACTAGAGGTTCATGTTCTGTGCCGCGTGCCATTCATTTGGCGGCCAAGGCGCGCGCTTAGCACGTTCACATGTTTGACGATTTGCTTAAATCGCCTAATCGTAATTCAGGGTCACTGTGTTTCGAGGCGTCTCGGATTGAGACGGGCCGGTCGACGGCGTAGAACTGTGGTTTGATCAGACGCTGAATCAAACGCTGAGGCGGATACCGAGTCGGTTTTCGATTTCGATCCACGCTCTTGCTTGGGTTCTGCTTGTGCCATCGCCTTCGAGTTGGTTGATACGAACATAGTCGCGAAGCCCGAGCATGGCTCGCCAGCCCTCCACCACACGTGTAAACGGTCGGTAGTCCCAGAACTTGAGCGTGGGGTGTTTGCCGGGCTGCACGCTTGGTTTATTGCTTTTGCTCTTGCTTCTCCAGCGCGTGCGTCCAGTCACGGCCTGCGCGATCGCGCCGCTCACCGCTCGAATGAAGCGCGCGTAGGCATAGCGATTCCCAAGTTTGATATGGAGGTGTAGGTGATTGCCGACATTTGCCATCGACAGCACGCGCACGCCATTCACGTGTGAGAATCGCCTGATGATCGCCGTCACACGCTTGCGATTTCGTGGATGTCGAAACGACCAATCGCCGATGGCCATTGAGGATCTCATCACAAGATGCATGGTCTGTTTGGTTGCAAGGGGTCTGGCGCTTCGTCCTGCGCGAGACTTACGAAGTTCGCCGCCATAGGCGCTCTTTTGCCGTTTGAGTAGGGTAAGTTGCGGTGAAGGTGAGCGGCTAGGCGGTGATTTGAGGCTCATATGGCTCTTCTAGGTGACCGATGGTATATAGTCAAGAGAAGAAACTCGAAGTGGAACGATTGGGGAAGTAGTTAGGTGGGCTCAAACTAATTGGACGGAGCGAGGGGGTTGAGAGTTTATCTTTGGCGCGCTACGGGGCGGGCGGTATGTGGGACGCTAGTATGGAATCTGATAGTTACGGTCCAAGAGCGCACCGTGAGCCGAGTTGCCCAAGCCGGGCGCCCCGAGCGGGCAGCTTGAACGGGTAGTTCGAGCGGGTAGTTCGAGCGGAGCGTGGACGAAATTGTGAGTTTAGCAGCGGCTCTGGAGTTTTGAAGTTGTTTTCGGCCGAGCGGCGGTCTCGCGCGCAAGGCCAAAGCTGGTGCGAGATTATGGGCCGGTGCGGATTACGAGTTTGAGGTCGGTGTCGAGCATCTGGCTAATCGGCGTGACGATCGGTTCGTCGAGATTGAGCTGGCGGCCAGTGTCTTGAATGCGACGTCGGATCAGTTCTTTCACCAAGGGGCCGTCGAGTTTGAGGTCGCGAAACTTTTGAACTGTTCCGAGCTCAGTGCCTGTGGCGTACATGAACGCCTTGTAGACGAGTTCCGAGCAGTAGAGCAAATCGTCGGACCATTCGAAGTAGAGGTCGTAGTCGGTGCCGACCTTTGATTCGACGAATGTTCGGATCGCTTGTTTGTGCACGGCTTGAAGGCCGGGAAGGCGATACGTACGATAGTGACCGCCTTTTCCGCGCTTCAAAAATGATGAGAGTGTTGTCACACGAACGGGTTGAACGGCTTCAGCCACGTACCACTTGCCGCCGTCTTGAAACAAAATTCCGACGTGACTCCAAGCCGAGCCGGTCGCTTCGAGAATGGCTTTGGCTTGCATGGTTTGGCTTTGATGAAAGATAAGGTCGCCATCTTGGTAGTCCGGTGCTTTCGCCGCCGAAACTGTGCTTGCGGAGAGAGTGCTCGCATAGGCAGTGCTTGGGAAAGACGAAACGATGAGGCCGAAGAACAAGGCCAGAGTCAGATTCAGAGCTGAAATAAAAATAGGAGATATCTTCATATCTCCTATTCAGATCAAGTTCTCGCCTTCAAATCAACAGGCAAACAAGATTAGTTCAGGTTTTTCATCTGCGCCTCGACCATTTTGCGTTGCGCTTCCGGCATAAACATCACCGATGTGACGTACTCAAATGCCTTGATCTTTTCGCCGCGTGGCACAAGTGCGTGGATCAAGAACGCTGTCGGCGAATAGTTCAACGGACCTTGCTTAAGCTGGTAGTTTCCGTTGTGCATAACAGGCGTCCCTTGAGCATCGACGACGATCCGTTCATTGAATCCCAGCTGAAGACCAAGCATCTCTTGGATCTTGCCTTGCTCTTGCGGGCCAAGAGCGGCCGGGTTCATACGCATCACATCGCCGGTCAAGATGAAGTAGTGCTTGAGCAGATCAAAGAACTTCGGGTTTTTCGCCAAGATTCCTTTTTGAACAGCCAAGTGGCCGCTTGAAATGTGCTCAGGTTTTCCGTCCGCAGTCGTGAAGGTGCCGATGATAAAGCTGTTGCGACGAGCTGTGGATTCCGAAAGCTCGGTCATCTTGTCGGCGATCATCATTGCGCCGTCCGCAAGACCGAGTTCGGTTTCCATGCCTTGCCAAGGGATCTTCGCGCCGTTTGGTGCCTTCATTGTTGGATGGTAGTTTCCAAGAACCGGCATAGGAGCCATGATCGGCTTCACACAAGCAGGTGTTTGACCACCAAGGAAGGCGTTTCGATCGGCCACTGGGTCACAGTCTTTTAGTGAAAGAACAACCCACGCAAACTCCGAGCAGTACATCGAATAACCTTTGTCTGCTCCGTAGTTGCCTTGAAGACGTCCGCCAAGAGCGAGACGCGCCAAGTCTGCAACATAAGTGAGATCAGCTGTGCCGTCGGCTTTGAACTTGAAATTCGACGTCATGTAATCCGAGTTGAACTTCAACGGGTTCTTATAAAACTTCGATGCATTTTGACGAATCAAGCGAAGCCAGCCATCGACATTTTTACGTTCTTGCTCGTCATTCACGCCATCGTGAAGCGCACTTGGGCGAATGATATGAAGATAAGGTGCTTCCACGTAGTGCTTAGAAGCCAAATGGTCGTTGCCTGCGCCACCCCAAGTTTCGATATCAAGTGGCATATCGACGTTGCGAACAACCGACGAACCGTCGGTGTTTTTGTCGATCAGTGCGACACCCGCGTGGCTCACGCCAAGCTGAAGGTGCGAGTAGGGAAGACTGCCATACCATTCTTTGCGAAAGCTCAAGATAATGTCGCCAGTTTGGATCATGCCGCTGCCAGCCAGAGCCGTTGCGGACTGCATACGTCCTCGCGAATCCGTTGCCTGCGGAACGATTGTCCACCGAAGACCGACTTGGTCATTTAAGCCTTGAAGGTGAGGAGCCATGCGTGTGCGGCCGTTGGCACCTGTCGCGCGTGACCACTTCATGCGGACTTGGTCGACAACCATAACCTTCGACGAGTTATTCAGCGTCTCTTGCGAGATCGGCGAGAACTCGGTGCGTGGCACTTGGAAGAAGTAAGGGATCAAGAGCTTGCTCTTACGAGCATCGGAAGCGAAGGCCTCAAACGGCGTTGCGAGTCGTCCAGATTGACCGTTCGTGTTTGCAAGAACCTCGGCCGTCGACTTCGACTCGCGAATCGATTTTTCGGTAGCGAGATCGATCTTGGCGTTGATGGCCTGAGCGGCTGGAGAGAGAACTTGTGTCGCCGTCAGCGCTACGCCCGCTAGGCTCTTGGAAATGGTTTTCATGAGATGCTTGGGCATCATGATAGTTCCTTTCGGTTTTTTAAGAAAAAGTGAGGTCGGTGCCTTGGGTTGCACTGGCTGGACCAGAGTTTCGCACATCAAGAAACCTCGTTCCCTTCAGTCGGCGAGCGGATTAATCTCTTCCCAGGGCATGAGGTGTGTTTCAGGGTTTTCTGCCTCAGTGGGCAGGAGTTAGTCACACCGGGAGATGTTTTCATGGGTCCTATGACGGTTTTGGGCTTTGATCTAGCGAAAGAGGGGGAGGCGTGAGGATTCGAAATCGTGAGGCTCAAGATCTTCTCGGGCATCTTCCTGTGCGTAAGAAAAATGCGAATAAGTCGCATGGTGGTCGTCTGTGGATCATCGCAGGAAGTGGACGGTTTCCTGGGGCCGCCATTCTCGCCAGTGCCGCGGCCGCGAGAATCGGAGCTGGCTACGTCGGGCTATCGATGCTTGGTGGAGACAAAAGCGCCGAGCCGTTTTGGGTTAAAGCACCCGATCTGATCGCGTTGCCGGCGACGACGAAGACGCTAACGGAGTTCACGCCATCGGCTGTCGCCATTGGGCCCGGAATCGGTCGATCGCGAACGGCGCAAGAAACGGCACGCAAGATCTTGCGACGTCTTGAGAAGCAAACAGAAACCCTGGTCGTCGTAGATGCGGATGGGCTCCGTGCGCTTGGGCGCGCGCCACTACCGCCACATTGGATTCTGACACCGCACTCGGGAGAGCTTGCGCATTTGCTTGGATGGCCCGTTGGAAAAGTCGATGACGACCGAGAAGCTGCGGTTGAAATGGCTCAGCAGAAGTTTGGTTGCATCGTGGTTCTAAAGGGTCATGGAACATTGATCGCATCGGCCTTTGTTGCAAAGCGCGCATCGAAGAGGTCTTCCCCTTGGCGATCGACGGTATTTCGCAATTCCACCGGGAACTCGGCTTTGGCAAAAGCGGGAACGGGGGATGTTTTGACGGGAATCATCGCGGGGTTGCTCGCGCAGAAGGTCGAACCGCTCTACGCGGCTCGGCTTGGCGTTTGGCTTCATGGAGAGCTTGCGGATCGTTGGGTGAATTCTGGTCGCGACCAATTAAGCCTGATGGCTTCGGACTTGCTCGCCGATCTTCCGCTCGCGCTAGCCGAAGCGCGAGCGGCCAAGAGTCGCGCTGTCGGAAGTCGCGCTGTCAGAAGTCGCTAAGTCAGTTTGCTAAGTTTGTCGTACTCCGCCTTGAAGAAGGCTTTCATGCTCTGGTTTTTTTCAAGGGTTGCACATTTTCGCAATAGGGCTTTGGCTTGCGGAATCGCTCCGACGGCTGCGTAGACGCCGGCTAGGCATGCGTGGGCGCGTAGAAAACCAGGGCATTCGCGAACAGCGACCTCGAGATAGGGAATCGCTTCTGCGTTGGCCTTTTCCTCCCAGTACAGATGCGAACCCAGGCAAAATGCTGCGTGTCCATTTTGCGGTGAACGGCGAAGGATATTCTTCAGCGTGGTTTCTCCGACGTCTTCTCGCCCTCTTTGCAGCTGGCTTTTGGCCAGAGCAAGTTCAAGCCACTCGTTGATGGTGGCGTTTTCTGGATGAAGCATAGCTGCGCGGGTGAGAAAGGCTTTCAGGCGGCTTGAGGGGGCTTCGGCTTCGAACAAAATTTTCGCGTACAGAATAACGAAATTGGGATTGGCATGCAGTCCCGCTTGCTCGTTGCCGTCGTGCTTTTCGAGATCTTGTCTTTCAGCCGCCGTTGCGATCTCGAGCGCCTTAACGAGGTTTCCTTCGTTGTAGGCATTGCGGATTGAAGTCATGGTGGCGGATGAGGCGCCAGACTTCGTATCTTGCACGACGGTCTTGCAATAGGGGCAGATGCCAACCGAAGGGCCAGAGGGGGCTCCGCAGTTGGAGCAGATCATATCAAAGCTCACAGTCGACCTCCGCAAGCGCCACAAAATTTTTGATCAGAACTAGCGGCGGCCGTTCCGCAGCTGCCACAGAATCTCGAGGTTTTCGCGTCAAGCACCGAAGCATCACCTCGGTTTTGCAGGATGTGTTTGCCAAGCATCAAACTCATCAGCGTATTTAGAGGGTTTTGTTGATCCGCGCCGCCGCTGCCGCCATCTCGAAGGCTTTGTGCGGCCTGGTAGAGGAGAAGAGTTTTTGGATCGCCGATTTCTTCCATCGCGGCTTTGGTTTCCAGGGCGCGTAAGTACTCGGCTCCCGGAGTGATGGAAACGACTTGCAGGTCGAGGACGTCGATACCGGATGGCCCAAGTTTTTCTCGTAGCAAAGTCTCGATGAGCTTGGAGACATCGTCCTGTCTTGTCGAAAGTGTTTTGATGTCTTCGACGTGACCAAGGGCCACTGGTAGAACCTCGAGAATCTGTCCTTGGACATAGGCTTCGAGATCCGTGATATCGAAGCTCGCGCGAGAGCCGACGAGTGTCGTGTAGAACTGGATAGGATCACGTAATCGCAGTGAGAACTGGCCGAAAGCACGCACCGGGATCGCGCTGGTTTTTCCTTTTGGAACCCATAGGACGGGGGCTTGTGTGCCCCAGCGTCTTCCGGTCATGATTTGTCGGGCAAAGAACCAGATTTCCGAACGAATCGGGCTTTTGAAACCAAGTTTGACGTTCAGCAAGCGCGTGAGAACCGGAATATTCTCGGATCGCAAAGTATGCGTGCCGGGACCTAGGTCGTCGGCGATCTTGCCTTTATGGACGAAGATCACATGCTGATTGGGACGGACGACGACGACCGTGCCGTTGTAGAGATCGGCTGAGCCGACATACGGGATCTTGGTGGCGAGTAGGGTGCCTGAAGGGTCTTCGAACTCGTAGATTCCACGAAAGAGTGCCGTCTGGGCATTTTTGTTTTGCGTCATGGAGTAATGATAGCGACTTTTCTCTCTCTGAAAAGGGGAATCGTAACTGTCAATAAGTTGAACGTCGAGATACGGGCTCTGGACTCTACTAGGCGCCAGCTTGATAACGAAAAGCTTGTCGAATGGGCGCTCGTGCTTGAGGGACCTCCTAAGTACGAGCAGGGAGGCTCTGGCGGTGGTGGGGATTTCATCGTTGCGGGCTATTCTGGTGATGCCGGTTCGATGTACGGTGCTGCCGAGCAGATCGTGACAGTTCCGCATTCTGTGGGGGCGCAGTGTGAAACGCCGCCGGAGGCATTGAGCATATTCAACAACGACAAAACGGGGGCTTTGGCCAAGGTAGCCATTCATTTGATCGCTGGCTACGCGGCCAGACACACAGATGAAATGTGGCGAGCGCAGTTCAAGCATATCGGAGACAAACTTCTCGTTGTAAAAGCCAACGCAATCCGTATCGAAGAAGTGAAGAAACAGCTAAAGAAACAAGTCAGCCCCGAGATATTTGAAGCTGCATTTAAGTGCCCGTAAATCCGCTACCGAAAGCTTAAGCCCTGACGTAAGACTTCTTATCAGGGGGCCTTATGCGGAGTTGGGGAACGAGCATTTCGGCATTAGTTTTCATATCATTGATTGTTGCGTCGTTCGCGCTTTTGCCGAAGCAAGCATCTGCGCATGTCGATTACGGTGCTACGACCTTGTTTCGATCGTACTCTCCAGGTTTGTCTTTCAATCCGTCGGTTGGATACAGTCAGAAAATTTGGGGTGATGCCGCGACACCGTGGTATGGTTTTGTTCGGCCGTATGTTATCGGCGTGGTTTCGCCCTCTGTGTATGAGACGAAGGCCGGGATCGAGGTCTTTCCGATCTCGCTTCTCGGGTTCGATGTACGACGCGCTTATGGTCGTCGTTTCAACGACACGAAAAATCAGAACTGCGATGTTTTGGAGTGCCAAGGGGCGCTACCATACACGGATGTCAGCGTGCAGTCGTTTCTCGGGTACGGTGACTATTTTGCCTCGGCCCGCTTCACTCGCACATTCTTCGACGGCGACAGCACGCGAAGCCATTCGGTCTACGAGCTGGGTAGTGCTGTGCTTTTGGATCCGAAAGGTGATCGCGGCGATTACTTGAGCATTGCCGTTGGGCAAAACCTCGGCGGCTTTTTACGGGGGCTTTCGTGGGGGATTCTGATTCAGAACAATGAGTTCTTCGAACTCGGGCAGTATATGCGCGCGATGTATGGGTTTGCGACCTTGGATTTAAAAGACGGGCAAAGCGCCAGCTCGCAGGCTCTGGGCGCGGCCTCAAACAAGGTGACAGTGGGCCTTGGTGCCTTTCGTTCGAGCCGAAATGTCACGGAAGCGAGCATTGTAGTTGCCTACACCTACTCTCCGAGGTCAGCATTGGGGTTCGGGAGGTAGAGCATGGTCACGTGTCGCGAGGTTTTAAGCACGGATTCCACGAGTCTTGCGAAAATAGCGGCCGACCTGACCGTGCATCCCCTTGCGCTGGAAGACTGCCAACACCGCGATCAAAGAGCGAAGCTTGATGACTACGAAAGTCAGCAGCTCCTTGTTTGGTTCATGCTCGCCAACGATGAAATCTATGAGCTTCAGTTTTTGATTTTTCCGGATGCGCTTGTCATGGTTCCGCACCAAGCTCCGCCGTCCGGGCAAACTTGGACGGAATTCCTAAAGCTCACGCCGAATCATCGCGATGTTTGGCATGCTCTGTATCAAGCGCTGGACCGTTCGACCGATATCACTTGGCAGGAACTGAGAAAAATAACGAAAACCGTGGACGAGTTCGAAGAAGACGTTTTTCTCAAGGATGTTCAGCCGCAAGACTTGATCACCCTCAAACGACGCCTCAATGAGATCGACTATTCGATCGGCCATCTGACTTCGGTGTCCGAGCAGATCATCAACTTAAGTCAGCCGTCGGGCGATTTGGCGTGGAAGCTTCGCGACTTGCACGATCACTGCGAACGCATTGATCGCACCATCGCACTTTACCGTGCGCAAATTGCGACGACCATCGATCTCTATTGGGGCTTGCAGGCGAATCGCACGAATGGGCAGATCAAAAAACTTTCGCTTCTCGCTAGTATCTCGGTGCCGCTGACGTTTTGGTCGTCGTTTTGGGGAATGAACTTTCAGGTGATCCCGTTTGATAAGCCAGAACTATTGGCGGTCGCGATCGGGATCATGGTGCTCTCGGCGGCCCTCACTATGTGGTTCCTCGTGCGTAAAGGCTACTGGAACACCTAGTTCTTCGTAGGCGGAGCGCGCCGCGAGATTGCGCCGGATTTGTGGTCGCAGGATGAAGAGATAATAGAGGGCGCCGGTGAAGGCGCCGCCCAAGTGCGCGCCGTGGCCGATCGGCAATCCGCCGCCACCGGCTTGCGCCCAAAGCCCCCAGAGATCGAGACCGATGATCAGGATCGAGCCGAAAAACGCCGGCACGGGGATGAACCCCATGATCAATATCTTTTGTTTCGGATAAAGCAGCGAGAAGAGAAGGATCACGCCCGAGACGGCGCCGGAGGCGCCAAGTGCCGGTAGGTCGGGGTTGCCAACAAGTTTCGCCGAGACGATCGCGTGCGTGGCCGATGAGACAATGCTCGCGAGCAAATAGAACCGCAAAAACCGCATCGAGCCCAAGGTGCCTTCGATGATGGGACCAAAACCCATCAGCGCGTACATATTCAGAAAGATGTGAAAAGTGAGAATGTGCGAGAATGCCGAGGTGAGCAGTGTCCACCAGCGACCGTCTGCAAGCGCCGTCCAGCTAACAAGGAAGTTTCTTTCGAGAAACTCCGGATCCATGTAGCCCATGGAGGCGGAAAACCAAAGCGCGAAGATCGCAAGGTTTGCGGAGACGATAAGTGATACGATTTTGGCACGACCGCGAAACATCTTGAGTCACGTTGACACTTCTTGTTCGGTGGGTCAGCTTTTTCTTATGACAAGCTTTGCAACAAACCTGACGAGTAAGAACCAGGTCGGTAAGAAATTGATTTCCCACCTCTCATTTCTGTCTTTGGCTGTACTTAGCTTGGCTGTGGTGGCTTGTCAGACGTCTCAACCGATTACCGGGCCAGACGGGACCGAGCATCAGCTCATCGGTTGTAGTGCTATCGAATACTGCTATCAAAAGGCGACGGCCGTGTGCGCGGGACCTTATAAAATCATTAATACCAACTCCGAAGTCTCTGGCTCGGAGGGGTCGACTTACACCACAGTGAAACTTCTCGTGAAGTGCGGCAAATAAGCCTGTTTTTCGAGCACATTGCTTTGCATTAATCTCCTAGGGATTGCCTTCCTGGTAGCGCCTCGCATAGAAGCGAGACTTAAAAAGGGGGCTTTATAATGTCTAACTCTATCCGTACGTCTGTTTTGGGCCTCGTTGGCCTCATGTTCCTTATTCCGGCGATTTCTGTTGCGGCTCCTAAGGCTGCTTCAAAAAACAACGATGCTACAATCGGCTCGACTCTGGGCAGTGGTGCTTCGCTTCCAGAAGCCATCCGCGGTCACTTGAGCGTCTTCGGAATGCTCGACATGGCCGACCAGTTCGAAGTGAGCGGTGGTTCGAAAGCGGATTCCGAACGCACGTTCCTCGTTGGCGCCAACTACGAATTCGACCAGTTCAATCCAGGCATGGCTCTTCAAGTGGGTGGCTCGTACGATTTCGCTCGCGAAGTTAAAAACGCCGGCGGGCTTAAAGTCAGTGAGTGGGTTGGTTACGGCGAAGTCACCGCGAAAGTGACTCCGAAGTTTAAAGTCATGGGCGGCATGAACTACAACTTCCCATCGTTCTCGAACGCGGCTCCAGGCGCGTCGATCAAAGGAAAGCTTGGTTTCCAGTTCGGCGCTTCGTTCCAGTTTGCTCCGCAGATCGCGTTCGATGCTCGTTGGCGCCAGCTTGAAATGGAAACCTCGGGCGACAATGGCCAGGGTGGGAAAACTTCGACTGGCGTAAAGATCTCGGGCTTCATGCTCGGCGGTCGCTACCTGTTCTAAACTTCGCAGCTTTCAGAGAGCAGCGAGATCTTTCGTAAAAACGGGCCTTCCAAGTATGCTTGGGGCCCGTTTTGACGTTAGGTGGCCCCAAGGGGCCGAAATCGTCACTCCTAAAGCGCATTGGTATAACCATATGCGACTTATTCGTATGGGCGCTTTTCATTAAGGAGCCTGATTTGCATCCAAATCGGGTTTTTCAAAAGGAGAACCCCATGCTTCTCATTCGTCTGGGCTGTCTTCTTGGGTTTGTGCTTTTCATAAGCCCACCGGTTGCGAGCGCCTCGCTACTTCCCTGCGAAGAGCGGTTTGAGCGTGTTAAGGAGACGGTTGTATCTAGCCGTGCCCGTGCGCGCGTGGGTCAATGGATTCTAGAAGACCGAAGCAAAGCAGTTTCTCACGGGCATGCCTCCAGTGTACGCACCGTCAAGGGTGCGGTGACACCGGGCGATCGTAACGGCAAAGCGCTTAAGACGAAGTATGCCGTGCAGCTCCTGCATGGTCTTTATAACTCGCCGAAGTGGATGGATGATCTTGCCAGTTATTTTCATACAAATGGCATGAACGTCGTAAATACAAGGCTTCCCGGGCATTACGAGAGGCAGATCGATGCTCTGGATCGCGTGAACCGTAGCGAATGGGTGACCGCTACAGAAAGCGGTTTTCAGATCGCCAAGGATCTTGGAGAGCGCGTGGTTCTTGTCGGGCATTCGACCGGAGGCCTTCTTGCCAGCATGATGGCTGTTCGGCATACCGAGCAAGTCGCGGCGATTATTTTATTTGCGCCAGCGTACCGCGTGAGCACGATGTCTTGGATCAAGGCGGCAATTTCATCTCGTGCGAACATCGGCTATATCGAAGAAGGTTCTGGTCGATATATTTCCGGCGATGCTGGTCAGGAAGTTGTTTTGCTTGGCAAGGACTTCTGGGCCGAATTGGAAAAACAAAACCCGTCGCAGCCGATCGATGTTTTGCGCGATCGCCTACGCGGCACGCCCATTTTGATGATAGAAACCGCGTTAGATAAAACGGTCGATGCGGCTTTCAATCGCGTCTTGATGCGGGTCTTGTCGGAAGGGGAGTCTTCCGTAGCGAGAATGCAAATGAAATTGCCGCAGTCTGATCAGACACCGCACAATGCGATCACTTTGCAAGACAACGGTAGCGGAGCGGCTCGGTCTTATGAAAAGGTGCAAGCGACGCTTGATCTCTTTCTCGAGCGGGCGGGCTTGCGTTCGCCTTAGTGCTCCCGGTCTCGTGCAGCGTGTTTCACGAAATATCTATATAATCTTTAACATAGCTGGGCATCGCAAAGTCGATCTAGTAGGTCTCGGCTTGATAAAATTGGTCGATCTTTGTGGAGGTAATATGGGACGAAGGTATGCCCTCGTATTTGTTTCGATGTTGTTAGTTGGCGGTCAGGCTATGGCGGCCGCCACTTGTGGAAATGGTTCGCAGTCGGTCGTGATCAACGACAGTCCAACAATCACCGTGTCCGGTCTTGAGACACAGGGGATTCAAGACGGAGATTATGGTTGCCGTTTGTACAAACAGTCGGTCGACGTGTTCTTCGCTCAGAGTTCGGAGTTCACTTGCCGCAAGATCGGCGATCCCGATGTTGTCATTCAGAGCTGGATGAAAGAAGGCGTGGGTCTCATGGGAGTGCGTTGGGCGGTCGTTGCGCTTTACGTGAATAACTCGAAAGTTTTTGAGTCCTTCTGTAGTCGCAATTGATTTCTGTTGCGAGAGCTCAATTGCTCTCGGGTGGTTTCGGTGTTTTTAGCGAAGCGCCGCAGTTTTTGCAGAATGCGGCGTCTTGCCCATGGCCTTGTGAGCCGCAGCCTGGGCAGGCTTGATTGGAAATATTCTGGTATTTTGAGCGAGTTAGCTCCGAGGTAATGATTCCCGTAGGAACTGCGATAATCGCGTAACCCATGATCATGATCACAGAAGCTAGAAAACGCCCGAGGTCTGTTTTGGGGCTGAGGTCTCCGTAGCCGACGGTCGTCAGTGTCACGATTGCCCAATACATGCTAGTTGGAATATTGGTGAATCCGTTCTCGGCTCCCTCGACGACATGCATGGCTGTTCCGGACAGGGTCACGATAATCAAAATGCTAAAAAGAAAGACCGTGATCTTAACTCTTGCCGCCATCAAGGCGTCATAAAGGACCATGCTTTCGCTGAAGTAGTTCGCCAGTTTGAAGATTCGAAAGATTCTAAGTAGTCGTAGGGCTCGGATGACGATGAGCGACTGCGCACCGGGTATCAGTACGCTTAGCAGGGTCGGGAGACACGAAACGAGATCGATGATCCCGTAGAAGCTCAGCACGTACTTCGAAGGTCTCTCGATGGAGTAGATCCGTAGAATGTATTCGGCGAGGAAGACGACAGTGAAAAACCATTCGAGCGAATAAAAGAGCGTCTGGAACCCGCCATCGGCATACATGCTTTCGAAGATTGCCGTCAGCACGCTGAGAAGAATGACTATGACGAGCGCGACGTCGAAGAGCTTTCCTTCTTTTGTCTCGGCCTCGAAGATGATCGCGTGAATTCTCTTTTTCAAAAGGCGACTGGCCTCGGGACTCAATTTCGGCATTGATCACAAGTTTAGCCACATCCATCGGAAGTTTTCAAATGAAACCAAGCACATACGGAACTTGCGCAGTTGATGGTTGGTGCGGTAAGCGCGATCATTTTTTCGGCGCTCGTGGAAAATTACCACCGCAGCTCGGAACTAAAAGTAACACATCCTGCTGACCGGCCGGTATGGTGATCGAGATTTCTCTTTCAGGAAAGTCGACGTTGGCCAGAGCCGTGCCGGATCGTGATTTCATCTGCATCGCGATGTCGCTTGTGTGCGCTTTGTTGAGTTCAACTTTGAACGCAATGTCTTTGCCGTACGCGCTTTCGGCGTTACGCACGAAAACCGACAACGCGCCTGTTGGGTCGGCGGGAACATCTTCTTGGGGTGTTGGAGGACCGCTTTCAAGCGATCTATCTGACGAGGCAAGCTGAAGAGCTTCAAAGCCTGGCGAGCAGTTTTGAAAAAACAAAAGCAACTGGCTGAGTCTTAGTCCCGAAACGAGACGGCGGTATCGAAGGTGAGAGCCGGAAGCTCTGATTTTGTCTGATTTTAAAAATGGTGCGCGAGACTGGACTTGAACCAGCACACCCTTGCGGGCGTCAGCCCCTCAAGCTGATGCGTCTACCAATTTCGCCACTCGCGCATAAATTGGATTGGGAGCCACCGAATATGGCGGGCTGAGCCCCGTCTGTCAACG
>CAUJGS010000038.1 GCA_963170185.1 Bdellovibrionota bacterium | reverse complement strand
ACCAATCTGACTCAGCATCAATAGCTCCTTAAATGTGTTGTTGGCGGGCCTACATTATGGAGCGATTGCGAGGAGCTCAAGCAATAGTGGAGTCTCGGCTCTTTTTTGAAGAGTTTCCGGGCAGTTTTGGCCGGTTTTGCCTCTATTGGATGAGGGCTTCCGCCAGAGTTTGCTGCATAGCGCGAATTGATGAAGATTCGGGCGATCCCGGGCGCACCATGGTTGGAACGATTGAAAATGGAACCCCCGAGAGTTCTGAGAAGCGACGCAGGTGTTGGCGAGGGGCGAAGGTGCCGGCAAGTGCTCGGCGGACGCCCTTTGTTTTCGCGAGTGTCGAGATCTGTGCCAGTCGGCCGGAGCTGGGGGAGATGCCCGGCTTTTCTTCGATCGCTCCGATGGACTCCAGGCCATAGAGATTGAAGAAGTACACGAACTCGCGATGGTACTCGATGAACTGCGGTTTGGGATTGAGAATCAAAACCGGTTTTAAGATCGCTCGGATATCTTGTTCGAGCGTCGCCATGTTCGTTTTGAATTTCGCTTCACCAGCTTCAAAGACGGCCTTCTTGTCGGGGCGTGCACGGATGAGGGCTTCGGTTAAACCTCTGGCGGAGTCCGCTAAAGCTTTGGGAGAAAGATTGAAGTGGGGGTTTCCTTCGGCGTGAAGGTCGCCTTGGGAGCGATCAACTGGGGACTTTGGGATTTCAAGAGCTTGAATGAAGTTTCCAAGCTCGACATACCCGGGGCCACCTCTTTGGATGCTGGCTTTGCCGGTTTTGGAAAGTGCTCGTGAGAACCATGAGGTCTCAAGTCCCATTCCGGCCAGTACGGCGAGGTCGGCTTTCGCAAGTTTCAAAACCATCGCGGGCGTACCGTCCACCATGTGCGGATCTTCGATTCCACGAAGCAAGCTTGCGGCACTGACCTCCGAGCCGCCGATCACTGTCGCCATTTCTGCAAACTCCGGAAGTGTCGTGACGATTTGCAGGGGAGTGGTCGCCATCTGAGCAAGAGCAAACCGCGGGGCGATAAGTGTCAGTGCTAATAGGAAAAGGAGGTTTCGTTTACCCGTCAAATTGCTCATGAATCCGCTCGTTAAGCCGCTTGGTTTCATATTTGTATTTCAGTGCTCGTAGCGAGGCGGAGTCAATCTCGCTAGTTGAAGTTCCGCATTCGACAGCAAAACACCCCAGTTACGTCCGAAGCCCTTGCCAGGAGCGCCGTTTACATCGAGCGCTGAATCGATCAGTGTGGGAAGGTTTGGATGATCTCCGGCTTCGAGATTCCAGACCAGCACGTGAGCTTCTCCGGATTCGTCGTTATGAATATCGATGCCAAGCTGGATAGGCTTGGCGGGGTCGAGGTCTTTGAAAAATGCCGACCAATCGTCCGTCGTTCCGCTAGCGGTGATGGAAACTGAAAGTGGCGCGGTGGCAAGAGGACGTTCGAAACGAATCACGACCGCGTTTTTCAAAGATGTCGCCGATGTCGCCGTCTTTTCGCCAAATGCGGAAAGTGCCGCGTGGCCACCTGGTTGAAGCTCCAAAGTGAGCCGAAAATGTGTCGCAAAGCGGGCATCGGCAAGTGGTTGAGAGGCCAAAAGAAACTTAGACGCGCCCGCCGCCGTATCGCGATCGGTGCCTTCAAGCACTTCAAACGAAGTTCCGGTGATCACCGTTTGTTTTCCCGAGATCGGACCTTGCGTGAGATCGGGATTGTGCCCGCCGCTGCAAGCAGCCAGAGCGAATCCGAAAAGGCAAAGCCATACAACAGAGGTAAGAGTCTTAAGCTGGCCCACAAGAGATCTCCTTACTATTCTTTTGGTTCGTTTGGTCCCGCGCGACGCGACCGATGACAGTCAAAAGAAGAGCCGTGCATGTGACACATAAAGAAGTTCTCAACCTCCGGTGTTCCACCAGTGAGCTTCACCGTGAGTTCGTCGCCGTGTTGCCAGAATTTCAATTGAGAAATCGTCTCGAGCTTCGCGATGCGCGCATCGTAAACCGAAAGAGCCGATGTCAGCGAGGCTAAGATGCTCTCTTGTTTCAAAACGGGTGCGCCTAGCTGGTGCGCCGAAGGCCGCCCCATGCCTTCATCGTGGCAGTGAGAACCCTCGAACTCGCCTGTCGATGAAACCTCGGCATGACAATGAAACGCCTGGGTGTTCATTTCCGTAGCGGTTATGGCTTGAAAGAGAAGGACTTCCGCTTCGTCTTTTTCGAGAGTCACACGCGCGGCGAAGTTAAGCAGGCTTCCGCTTTCACCCATCGCCGACTCGATAGAGCGATAAAGCAGAGAGTTTTGTACGGCGGGTGCCGTGCTCGCCGAGGCGGATGCGATTTCTGGGGTCGCAGATATAAAGAGGAGTCCAAGCAAAGCTGTGGTGGTGGAGAGGGAGCGCGAGAAAATCATAAAAAAGACCTCCTGTTTAGGGAGGCTTAGGTGCTTCTGGTCGCGCTGTCCACTTCTTTTTGCGAATAATTCGCATTAGTAGAAAGATGAACTAGTTGCGGCCTGCGCCGCCGATCGGGAGCAGAATATTGGCGCCTTGGCCAGAACTGCCGACCACGAGCGGGGAAATTCCATTCCATTTTTCGACGATCTGCAGCTGTACGAGGCCGGGGCTATCTTGCAAGGCGCGACCACGCACCCGGATGGCTTCGGCTTCACCTTTGGCTTTGATGATCGCGGTGTTGGCTTCGATTTCGGCTTTTTGCTGAGTGAACTTGGCCTTTGCGGCTTCTTGCTCTTGCACCATCTTCGACTCAATTGCGGTTTCCAGCTCTTTGGAAAGTGAAACGTCTTGAATCACGATATCCTCGATGAACAAGAGGTCGCCGACTTTTGTTTTTGCCGAAGCCAAAGCGCGAGTTTTAATTTCTTCGCGTTTTTTTACAATCTGCTCGGCACTTTGCAGAGCCGTAACTTCTTTCAGTGCTTCGGAAACGCGCGGGAAGATCAAGCTGTCAAAAGCATCGCCCGAATAGTCTTGGAAGATTTTGACGATCGAACTTTCCGGAACGCGGTAAAGAACACGGAGCTCAGCTTTGATTTGCTGAAGATCGCTTGAGTAGCAGTCGGCTTGCACCGTGCGGGTCATTTGTTTGACCGAAATATTGTAGACTGAGCTGATGAATGGGGCTTTGAAGCCGAGTCCTTCGGGTGCAAAGCCCGGCGAAACCTTTCCGAGCGTGACGATAACACCGCGGTGGCCCGGCGGCACGACGTACCCGGAACTATAGAGAACCATTCCAAGCAACACGGCCCCTATGAGGAGGCCATTGAATTTTCCGAATTGATTGAGGAACTGTTTGATTTGGTCGGCCGGATTCATAGGTGCTCCCTTTAGTTAAGCGGTCCGAAGAGGCGAATGACGCCAGCTTCAAGAAGCCGGCGTCCATCGCGATCGACGATGTCTCCGTGATTCACGATCACGCGATCGAAGTCGAGTCGAAGGATTTCAATGAAGAAGTTTTTAAGCTGCTCGCGATCTTTGCCAAACACCCACTTGAGCACGCGGGTGGGGCCTAAGCCTTGTCCAACAAGATTGAGACTCATGGCGAACTTCTCGAGCCCCGAAAAGACAGGCCCCATATTAAACGCCAGATCCGTTAGAACCAGGGTCTTAGACGAGACGTGAAGAAACACGGCCTCTTCCATCTTCGTTCCGCGAGAGGGGAGATAGAGCAGTTCACTAGCGATTTCGTCAGGGAAGTCGCTTTCTGTATCAAGCCCGTCCAGTCCATCTTGGCGAAAATGGGAGAGCTTGGATTTGGGTACAAAGAGCTTGGCCTCGGGGAACTGGCGTTTCATCCAGCTCGCGTCTGAGCAATGAAAGGTGTTGGGTGCAACAATGTACTTTAAGTTCCCGAGGCTCTTTAGCCAGTCGAGGTGTTGTTTTTTAAGGTGAAACGCGTTGTGCACAAAGAGGTCGCCATTTTTTAAACGGATCACGACCATCCTGCGGCCGAGTTTGTTGTTCCATTCCCCCGAAATTTCCCATAGGTCGGGCGCGAGTTCGCGAGGGGGGCTGTATCCATGCTTGGGGTTCGTGCGTTGCTCTGCCGTCATCGCCTTCATGGTTCACGAGTTTTGATATTGAGGCAATGGGCGCCCTTGCAAAGCCTTCCATGGTCGAGGCGGGTCTTATTCTATTCTGAAATTCATGACTTAAATCACCTTTGTCTTATTCTGAGACACGGCACTTTTAGGAGGCTAGCCAAACTCTTTGACTTAGTGTTAGAATGACACTAAGTCAGCCGTCAGAATCGGTCTCCGGATTTGGCTTGGAGGGATTTTTGGAGGATCACAGAATGAACGCACTTTCTTCTCTCTACCGTCAGAATCTTTCGCTTCTTACGGACTTCTACCAACTGACCATGGTGTATGCCGCCTGGAAGTCCGAACGAGACACCGAGAAGTGGGGAGTCTTTGATCTCTATTTTAGAAACAACCCGTTCAAAAGCGGGTATGCCGTAAGCTGCGGACTGGGGTCGGTGCTAGATTTCGTCGAAAGCTTTCGCATCAGCTCGGAAGACTGTGAATATCTTGCGACGTTGAAAGGGTCCGACGGGAAACCTCTGTTCGAAAAAGCCTTCCTCGAATTTCTTCTTAAAATGCGCCTTGAGATTGATATCGAGGCGATCGAGGAAGGTCGAATCGTGTTTTCCAATGAGCCGATGCTTCGAGTAAGCGGGCCGATCTGGCAGTGTCAGCTCTTGGAAACTCCGTTTCTAAACATGATGAACTTCGAGACTTTGATCGCGACCAAAGCATCACGCGTGAAAGAAGCCGCTGGCGACGCGGCGGTTTTGGAGTTTGGTCTTCGTCGTGCACAAGGTATCGACGGCGGTCTAGCGGCCGCGCGAGCGGCCTATATCGGAGGAGTTGATGCGACGTCGAATATTCTCGCGGGGAAGATGTTTGGCATTCCGTTAAAAGGGACTCACGCGCATAGCTGGGTCATGTCTTATGACGATGAAACCGAGGCTTTCGAAAAATTCGCGAATGCCATGCCGGGAAACTGTATCTTCTTGGTCGACACCTACAACACGATCGAAGGCGTGAAGCATGCCATTCAAGTGGGCCTTAAGATGAAGGCGCGCGGCCAGAAGATGCTTGGTATTCGACTGGACTCGGGCGATCTCGCGTATTTGAGTGCGGAAGCTCGAAAGCTGATGGACGAGGCCGGACTTAGAGATGCCAAGATCGTAGCCTCCAACGATTTGGACGAGAACTTGATTCAAGATTTGAAGTTTCAAGGGGCGAAGATCGACATCTGGGGAATTGGAACCAAGCTGGTCACGGGTTACGACCAGCCATCGCTTGGCGGAGTGTTTAAACTGGTCGCCATGAAAGACTCTCGTGAAAGCACGGAGTGGAAGTATCGGATTAAGCTTTCCGAACAGATCGCGAAGGTGACGACGCCGGGCGTGCATCAAGTTCGACGCTTTTACAACGCGGACTCCTTGCTCGGAGACATGATCTACGACGAACGAAATGCGCCAGATAAAAACTCACAAGTGATCGTCGACCCGCTTGATTCGACAAGACGAAAAGAGTTTGAGTCGAACACGGCCTATGAAGATCTGCTTAAGCCGGTCGTTCGAAATGGCAAAGTCATAAAGACCGAGGCACGAGGTGCGGCTGAAGTTCTATCCGAAATTCGCGATCGACGAAAGCGCGATATGGATCGCCTGCATCCCACGATTCGTCGTTTCTTAAATCCACACTCCTATCCGGTTGGCTTGGAGCTGGGCCTGCATAATCAAAAGAGCGAAATGATTCTCGAGCGTCGGGGTTTCAAATGAGTAATCAAGTAGGGAAACAGCTGATCTTTGCGATCTCTAGCTACGGCGAAATGGCCGACGAAGTCGTCGCGGCATTAAAAGCTCTGGGAAGAGGTTCGGAACGAGGCGAGATTGAAACCAGAACGTTTGCCGACGGTGAACGCTATATGAGAATTCAAAGCGACGTTCGTGGCCGTGACGCTGTTTTGGTTGGTGGAACGATTGATGACAAGGCGACTTTGGACATTTTCGACTTGGCTTGTGGGCTGGTCGCCGAAGGCTGCCGAAGTCTTAAGGTCGTGATCCCGTTTTTTGGGTATTCGACGATGGAGCGAGCGGTAAAAACGGGTGAAGTTGTGACGGCAAAAACACGCGCGAGGATTCTTTCGGCAGTGCCCAACGCGCCGTTTGGCAACGAGGTCTGGCTACTTGATTTGCATTCGGAAGGTATCCCGTTTTACTTCGAGGGCCCAGTTAAGACGCGACATCTTTACGCGAAATCCCTGATCCTTGAAGAAGCCAAACGCCTGGCCGCAGGCGAGGCTTTTCTTTTGGGCGCGCCCGATGCGGGACGAGCAAAGTGGGTTGAGAGTCTGGCAAATGACCTCGGCGTTTCGGCGGCTTTCGTTTTTAAACGCCGCCAAGACGATGGCACCGTTAAACTGACAGGAGTGAATCTGCCGATTCAAGGTGTGCATGTTGTTTTGTACGACGACATGATTCGCACCGGAGGCTCGATCTTGCAGGCGGCAAAAGCTTACCGTGATGCGGGAGCAAAAAAGATCTCTCTTATTGCAACACATGGTTTGTTCTCAGGTGATGCACACAACAAGCTGCTTGCAAGCGGGCTATTTGACGCGATCTCGGTGACGGATAGTCATCCGAACGCCAAGCTTGCTTTGAGCTCTCAGCCCATTCGAGTTTTAAAAACGGCCTCTCTGCTTGCAAAGCATCTTGCGCAAGATTGAAGGAGTGAGTCATGTTGAAAATCAAAGTCGCCGGCGTCGCTCTTAACCAAACGCCATTTGACTGGGCGGGAAATCGAAACCGAATTCTTGATGCTCTCAAAGAGGCTCGCGCGCAAGGAGCGAGCCTTGTTTGTTTGCCGGAGCTTGGAATCACGGGCTATGGCTGCGAAGATGCGTTCTTTAATCCGCATATTCAAGAATCGGCGATGCGCGAGCTGATGCTGCTTGTGAAAGAAACGGCCGGGCTTTTTGTCGGTTTTGGCCTTCCGGTTCGCCATAAAGGCGTGCTGTTCAACTGTATCGCCGCTGTCTACGACGGAGAGATCCTAGGCTTTGTTGCAAAGAAAGCACTAGCTGGCGACGGCGTTCACTACGAGCCTCGATGGTTTAAACCCTGGCAGTCCGAACTCGTAAGCGAGATCGAAGTCGAAATGGAAGGGCGGCGCGAGACGTATCCGTTCGGAGATATTCATTTCGACGTAGGTGGTGTGAAAATCGGATTTGAAATCTGTGAAGAGGCCTGGGTGGCAAACCGTCCTGGGGCGCAGCTTGCCCGAAGAGACGTCGACGTGATTTTGAATCCAAGCGCGAGCCATTTTGCTTTCGGAAAGCTGGGGGTTCGGAGTCGGTTTGTGTGCGAAGGTTCACGTGCGTTCAGTGTCGGCTATGTTTATAGCAATCTCATCGGGAACGAGGCCGGGCGGATTGTTTATGACGGTGGCGTGTTGATTGCCGATGGTGGGACCTTGGTGGCGCAGGGGCCACGATTTTCCTACCAAGATGTACTGGTCACGACGGCGGTGATCGATGTCGACCGCAACCGCGTGACGAGGGAGCGGACGTTTAGCTATCAGCCGGACCTGCGTGATGCGGGATCGGCGTGCGTAGCGGTGCGAGGCCGGATCGCGCTTGCGAAAGGACAAAATCAAACGCCTCAACCAAGCGAATGGGAAAACTCTCGAGATCTGAAATCCGAGGAATTCTCTCGCGCTGTGGCCTTAGGACTGTTTGATTTCTTAAGAAAAAGCAAACAGCTTGGGTTCGTGATTTCTCTCAGCGGTGGGCTGGATTCCGCGGCCGTTTCGATTCTTTGTCGTATGAGTTTGGAGTTTGCCGCTCAAGACCTGGGGTTTGACGGTCTTCTAAAAAAGCTTTCGCATATTCCGGCGGTTGCAAGTGGCCAGATGAAAAACATCGACGAGCTTGCGAAGCTACTGATCAGCTGTGCCTATCAAGGAACGGAAAACAGTTCGCACGAAACTCTGAAGGCCGCCGAAGCCGTGGCGAAAGATATCGGCGCTACGTTTTACAACTGGTCGATCTCGGATCTCTTGAACGGTTATCACAAGCTGGCGGAAGGCGCGATCGGAGAGAAGCTCACCTGGGATCGTCACGATATTCCTCTTCAAAACATTCAGGCTCGCACAAGAGGGCCTGCGATCTGGATGATTGCAAACTTGAAAAATGCCCTCTTGTTGGCGACCAGCAATCGTTCGGAGGCGGCGGTTGGGTACGCGACCATGGACGGTGACACCTGTGGCGGTATCAGCCCCATCGGTGGAATCGACAAAGCCTTTCTACGGCATTGGGCGAAGTGGCTTGTGGCCGCGGGCCCGGCCGGTATCCGTCGCTTTGCGGGAATCGAGTCAGTCGTAAAAATCCCGCCGACCGCGGAATTACGACCGCAGGCGAGCCATCAAACCGATGAGGACGACTTGATGCCCTACGAGATTTTGGATCGGATCGAACGCCTGGCCATTCGCGATCACAAGTCGCCATTGGACGTGTACCTTTCGCTGAAGGCCGATGAGCTTGGCGAAACGAAGCAGCTTAAGTCTTGGACGACGAAGTTCTTTCGACTTTGGAGCCGGAACCAGTGGAAACGCGAACGTTATGCGCCCGCATTTCATTTGGATGACGAGAGTCTTGACCCCAAGACATGGTGTCGATTTCCGATTCTTTCCAGCGGGTTTGAAGAGGAGCTTCGTCAGCTGGACGCCTACAAAGGTTGAGGTGAGCGGTGGATTTATCAAAGTACCCGAGGCCATCTGTTGCCGTCGATCTCGTCGTTTTTGGCTATGAGACACGTCGTTTAAGCGTGCTTCTTGTGAAACGCGGTATCGAGCCCTTTAAAGGAAAGTGGGCTTTGCCGGGCGGCTTTGTCCGTGAAAACGAATCGCTTGAAGAGACGGCTCGGCGTGAACTGCAAGAGGAAGCGGGAGTCGCCGAGATTTATTTGGAGCAGCTCTACACGTTTGGTGATGTGAAGCGCGATCCTCGCGGGCGGGTGTTGTCGGTTTCTTACTTGGCACTTGTGAAACCGGAGGATTACCGGCTTGTCGCAAGCACAGATGCTTCTGATGCGAAGTGGGTGCCGCTTACGGAGCTTCCTCCTTTGGCTTTTGACCATCAGCGAATTATCGAAACCGGGCACCAGCGACTAAAAAACAAAATTCGCTATGAACCGATCGGGTTTGAACTGCTGCCAAAGCTTTTCACGTTGAGTCAGCTACAAGAGATTTACGAAACTGTTTTGGAGTCGGAACTCGATAAACGGAACTTTCGAAAAAAGATTCTCGGCTACGGCTTTTTGAAAGAGACAGATAAAAAAATTGAAAAAGTCCCTTACCGGCAGCCGACGCTTTATCGATTCGACACAGCGACTTATCGGAAGCTGAAGCGAGACGGGTTTCAGTTTGAGTTATAGTTCGTACAAGAAAGTTTAGGAGGCGTTATGAAAGCTCTCATTCTGGTCGATCTGCAAAATGACTTTCTTCCTGGGGGTGCGCTCGCCGTACCGAGTGGCGATGAGGTTTTGCCAGTTGCCGCGCGCTTGATCGAAGGGGGTGGTTTTCCGTTGATCGTGGCGACGCAAGATTGGCATCCGGCAAATCATGGAAGCTTTGCTTCGAACAATCCCGGAGCAAAGGTTGGAAGCCTTGGAAAACTGCACGGACTGGATCAGGTGATGTGGCCGGATCATTGTGTTCAGGGAACTAACGGGGCGGACTTTGCTGAAGGAGCGGTTAAGGACGCTGTTCGTTCTGGTCGTGTGCAAAGGGTCTTTAAAAAGGGAACCGATGTGAGCGTGGATAGCTACAGTGGTTTCTTTGATAACGGCCGCCGAAAATCAACAGGCCTTTCTGATTATCTGAAAGAAAAAGGCGTCACTGAGGTCGTGGTGTTGGGACTTGCGACTGATTACTGCGTGAAGTTCACGGCGCTCGACGCTGTCGCGGAAGGGTTTAAGACGACTTTCGTGAAAGACGGTTCTCGCGCAGTCAACTTAAGCCCGGATGACGAGACCAGGGCGATTGCCGAGATGAAAGAAAAGGGCGTTCGCATAGTTTCAAGCCGTGAGGTGTAAATGCGTGGCGGAGTTTTTATAGGTCGCTTTCAGCCGTTTCATCGCGGACATGCCGAAGTTATCAAACAGGCTTTGAACACGTGCGACCGGGTTACGATTATTCTAGGGTCGTCGCGAAGCGCGCGCAGTACCAGAAACCCGTTTTTGGCCAGCGAGCGCGACGAGATGGTGCGCCTTGGGCTTTCTTCGTCAGGTGTGTCCGCTCAGGATCTTGCTCGGCTTTCGATTAAGGGTGTGCGCGATTATTTCTACAATACGAAGGCGTGGATCGGCGAAGTCAGGGAGAAATCCAGTGAAATGGCGGTGTCCTCGTACACGCTCTTTGGCGTCGAGAAGGATGCGACCAGTTCGTACCTCAAATGGTTTCCTGACTGGGCACGTTTCGATCATACCGAGGGCATGTCACGTGAGGACAAGACGGGGGCTGTGATTCACGCCACGGACCTCAGAGAGGAGTACCTTCGGGCGGCCGAAGATTTTCTTTCTCGAGCCGGCAAATCGGATTTGCCATCTGGAGTGATTGCTTGGCTTCAAGAGTTTTCTAAAACGCCGATGTATCAAATGCTTCATCATGAGCAATTGGCGATCGACGAGTATCGACGCATCTGGAAAGTGGCGCCGTTTCCGCCGGTCTTTGTGACGACGGATGCTTTGGTGCTTCAGGCAGGGCATATTCTTTTAATCCAGCGAAAGAAATCTCCGGGAAAAGGATTATGGGCATTGCCTGGCGGATTTCTTGATCAAGGCGAAAGCCTGGCCGAGTGCGCGGCGAGAGAACTCTTCGAAGAGACGCAGTTCCCGCTCTCAGGCGAGGAGCTGCTTTCGCATCTAAAATCCGTCAAGACGTTTGATCATCCGCTTCGCTCGACGCGTGGGCGGACGATTACTCATGTTCATCATTTCGATTTACCGGGAGATCGGGTTTTAAGCGTGACGGCCAGTGACGATGCGGCTCAGGCCAAGTGGATTCCCGTTTTAGACATTGCGAAGATGGAAGAGGAGTTTTTTGAAGACCACTTCCACATCGTTCAAAGTTTCCTTAGTCAAGGCGCCTTGGCTGTTCGCTAACGGAGCCGTCGTGCTTTAGCAGCCCGGGCAGAGGCCTGAGAACTCGAGACGATGTGTGAGGCCGTGATAGCCCTTTTTCTTGAGGACGGATTCGACCGGGCTCATCGAGCAGGCTTCTAGCGCTTCTGTTTTTCCGCATTTGCGGCACACGAAATAGTGATGATGGTGGTCTTGTTCTTTTGAACTCACTTCGTAGATCGCGGTTTCGCCGCCGACATCGACTCGTGCGAGAAGCCCGATTTCATTAAAGTAAGCTAAGTTGCGGTAGACGGTGGCGAGATCAGGTGCCGCGGATTTTTCTGTTTCGGAAAGTGCTTCCGCCATCTGCATCAGGCCTTCGGCTGAAAATGGCTTCTTCGCTTTTAGCGCGGCCTCAAGGAGCAGCTTTCTGGGAGCCGTTAGGCGCGCACCGTCACGCTTGAGCGCGGTGCTCAGGCGTTCAAAAGCTTCTTCATTTGTTAGGCGGTGGTGGCACTGCATAGCTGGCAGGGAGTGTACCGTAAGCTCCACAGGTGCCGCAAGATTGGCGGGTAGACAATACAGGCTTTTAAAGACTAGCTTCGCTTCATATCCAAATAAATGCGTTTGAGGAGATGGATCATGGCGAAAATCGCGACCCGGGTGAATCAAGAAGTCCCTGAGATCGATGTTCAGGAGCTTCATCAGAAAATGGAGCAGGGGGATTTAAAGGGTGTGCTGCTTCTTGATGTGCGCATGCCAGAGGAGTTCAATGGTGAGCTTGGGCATATCGAAGGTTCGAAGCTTGTGACTCTTGGGCCGGATCTTCAGGAGTTTTTGGATAAGGGAGATCGCAAGCAACCCATCGTCTTTGTCTGCCGCAGCGGAAATCGCTCGGGTCATGCGACGGCCTACGCGGTGGATGTCGGCTACGAGAATGTCGCCAATATGCAGGGCGGGATGCTGGCCTGGAATCAGGCGCGCCTTCCGCGTTCGTAGCGAGTCTTTGAGATTGCGGCGAGGCTTTCGATTTTGCGCACAAAAAAAGCCGGGGTGTTAATCCCGGCTTTTTTAATTTGTATCGAAGATGTCTATTACCAGCCGCCGCGAGCTGCGCCGCCGCCGCGTGGACCGCGTGGTCCGCCGCCAGAGCGCGGTTCCATCGGTTTCGCTTCTGCGACCTTGAGATTGCGACCATCAAGCGGTTGGCCGTCCATGCCGGCAACTGCTTTCTGAGCATCTTCATCGGATGCCATTTCGACGAACCCGAAGCCTTTGCTTCGACCAGTTTCCCGATCCATGATCACTCGCGCGCTCTCAACTGTTCCAAATGCCGCGAATGCACCGTTCAGACTTTCGTCTGTGGTCGAGTAAGACAAATTTCCTACGTAAAGCTTCTTGCCCACGAAAAACCTCCTAAAGGGACCTTCACATATTATTAACACTACTGTCCGTGAGATGAAAGAAATGGAATGCTGAGATATTGTTTAGCTATGTTTAGGCACAACGCGAACCTCTCCGGCTTAGAGGAGATCGAATTAAAAACACTTATAGATTGGTTTATGCTCTCATTTCTCGCCGGGAACATTAACACGGGCGGCTACTTGGCGTGTCACCGCTTCGTGTCTCACGTCACCGGTTTTGCCACACTAACAGGTGTGGATTTCGCATTTGAACTATGGGCCGATGCGCTGGGGATTCTCTCGGTGCCACTGTTCTTTCTATTTGGTGTCCTGATTTCGGCATATTACGTCGACCGTCGGGTCCACGCGGGTAAGCGACCTCGTTATGCTCTGGTGATGGGATTTGAAACAGTCTGTCTCTTGCTTGCCGGTCTGGGCGGGGTTTTTGGGCTATGGAGCGAGTTCGGTCGCGAACTTGTTTTATCGCGCGACTTCGCGTTTCTCGCGCTTTTGTGTATGGCCAGCGGCATTCAAAATGCGGCCTTAAGTTCGTCAAGCGGTTCGACTTTGCGCACCACCCACTTAACAGGGACGACGACGGATCTTGGCATCGGTTTGATACGGTGGGCGACTTATTCGCGAAAAGACGCGCGTCGAAAATTAGAGATGCGCGGCAATATTTTCCGCATAGGATTGATCTTCTCGTTCATCGTCGGCTCGGCGGTCGGAGCCGTGTTGTATGTTAAATTTCATTATTGGGGTTTTGCGCTGCCGGTTTTGTTGGCGGCTTATGCGACCTACCGTGCTCGCGAAATCGGCGACCCGCGCGTTCTTCCGGTTCCATAGCAAAAAAGCCCCGAGACTTTTTCGAGTCTCGAGGCTTTTGACAGATGGAGAGTTCCGTCTGATTTACTGTGCCGCAACCGCGTCGTTCGAAGGAACTCCAGGCTGTGGAGTGACCACTGGCACGTCTGGTGTTGTCAGGATGTCCAAGAGCTTTTCGGCGACGATTTCCGCATTCGTCACGTCTTCGCCACGGCAAAGCTCGTCTTTGCACTGATAAGAGACGTTGCACATTCCGCGACGGATGAAGTCTTGTTCACCGCGAACTAGGATACCCGCGACTTCGTTCGTGCCTTCTACGAAGACAGCCGAACCAGAGTTGCCGCCGTAGGTATCGAGGTTTGCGACGAAGTATCCGGGAGTGTTGCGACGAACTTTCGCTCCGCCGGCGATTTTCGCTGGGAGACCAACGGGATGGCCGATGACGAAGACCGAGTCGCCTGTCTTAGGGGCTTGCGGCGCAAAACGCACGGGAGTGCGGCCTACGACGTTGCGATCGAGTTCCACGAATGCGTAGTCGGCACCGCGACCATCGATTTCTTCGAAGATCACGCGCTTACAGCCGTAAACGTCGTCTGATTTAATAGAGTTTGGATCGCGATCTTTCGCATCCATCGAGAAGTCGAATACGAACTTCGCATCATCGCAGAAGTTAGGATCTTGTACGCAGTGACCTGCGGTTGCGATGATATTGTCTGCAACGAGGAAGCCCGAGCAATAAGCAGGAGCCAACTGGTCGTAGAACTTTTCTGTCGTGCAGAGGTTGTTCATCTGGCCGAATTTCATGCCAGTGATTTGTGAGATGCCCGGTGCCGACGTGCGAAGCGCGTCTGCGGGCATGATTGCGACGACGCTTCGTGCGAGGTCGCGGCGGCTAGCATCAGCTTCTTCGTGAACTTCGAGGCGGTTGTCCGCACCGTAGATAACGAGTGGGTGCATTTGGCGAGCGTGGCTCATTTCAGAGGCAGCCATCGCGATGATGCCCAGAGCAGATGCTCCTAGGACTTTTCCGATTAGAACTCTCTTGCTAGTCGACATCGAACCTCTCCTTGGTCTGTCGTTAAGTTTGGAACCCATTTTGGAACCACCGACAGGCTAAGAAGCTTGTTCACGAATTGCCAAGACCAAAGGCGAGAATTCTTACATGTTAACGCGCTGAGTTTTTAACCAGATCGTTTCTGGTTGATTTGGGTACCGTCACGCGCGGGGTTTGAGGGCTTTGGCGGCTGAAGTGCGCCGCTGTTTTGGCAAAGCGCAGCGACTTGAGAAGAAACGACAGCAGGCCGAGTATGAGAAGATATTTGCGCCGCCACCTCCGCCGCCGGCACCTAGTGCTCCGCCTCGGGCCGGTGATCAGTTGCCGCCGAGACCGGGGGATGTGATTGCGCAGAGTCAGCGCCCGGGGGATCTCGCCATGAAAGTGCAGCGTCCTGGTGACGCTGTGATGGCGCAAGCACGGCCTGGCGACAAAGCGGTCGAACCTATGCGACCCGGCGATGTGGCGTTTTACGGAAAACCAAGGCCTGGCGACGTGGCCGCGTTGGCTCCGCGTCCAGGGGACATGGTTCCGCAAGCCGCTGGCGCTGTCATCGGTACGGCGAACTCGTTAACTTTCACAGCGCACTTAGACCCTGCGACCGGCAAGATCGTTCAGATTCTCTATCGTGAAGAACAAAAGCCATCTCAGGCCATAAGAGTGTTGGCTAATCCGAAATCCAACGATCCACTTCAGGGACGCGTGATGGAATACGTGCGTCGCGTGCAGGGACTGGCATCTTGCTGCGAGCAAGACGCCAAGCCGGGCTGCGATCAGCGTTATAGCCCGGAGTCACAGCAAGCGCTTGAGGTGTTTCGGCAAGAGACCGAGGCCGCAGTCGGGGACCTCGACGGAGGCGGCGCAATTTTCAATCCATTTGCGGGATCAGCGGCACCGCCCGGTACTTATGGCCCAGCAAGGCCGGCATCGCGCCCGGCCTCGCGGCAGCCAACTACGCGTTAGCCGCGTAGAGCACGGCGTAGGATCTTTCCGACGTTGGTTTTTGGGAGTTCGTTACGGAACTCAACCGCCTTCGGAACTTTGTAACCAGCAAGACCTTTGCGGCAATGCTCGATCACTTGATCTGGCGTGAGGCTTGGATCTTTTTTGACGACGAAGACTTTTACGACTTCGCCTGATTTCTCATCTGGGATTCCGATGGCCGCCACTTCAAGAACGCCTGGGTGAGTCGCGACGACGTCTTCGACTTCGTTGGGATAGACGTTGAAGCCTGAGACCAGGATCATGTCTTTCTTGCGGTCGACGATCTTGCTGAAGCCATCGGCGTCCATGACACCGATGTCGCCGGATTTAAACCAGCCGTCTGCGGTCATGACGTTTGCGGTCTCGTCAGGGCGCTGCCAGTAGCCTTTCATGACTTGTGGCCCCTTGATGCAGATTTCGCCGACTTCGCCGATGGCCACGTCTTTTCCGTCTTCGTCGATCATCTTAAGAAGCGTCGAAGGAAGTGGAAGTCCGATTGTGCCGGTGCGATCCGTGCCGTCGATCGGGTTACAGCTTGCGACAGGCGAAGTCTCAGTAAGGCCGTAGCCTTCGACGATCGTGCAGCCCGTGACTTGCTTCCAGCGCTCGGCGACTGCTTTTTGCAAAGCCATCGCGCCGGCGACGGCGATCTTGTAAGTCGAGAAATCAAGCTTCTGGAATTCGGTGTTGTTGAGAAGCGCGTTGTAGAGCGTGTTGACGCCAGTGAAGACCGTGATCGGGTGTTTTTTAAGTTCCTTTACGAACGCTGGGATGTCGCGTGGGTTTGGAATGAGGATGTTGTGGCCGCCGTACTTCGCGATCGCGAGCGCGTTCACCGTGAAGGCGAAGATGTGGTACAGCGGAAGCGCGCAGACGACGACTTCTTCCCCCTCTTTCAGCTTTGGAAGCATCCAGCCGCGAATCTGCTCCATGTTGGAGACGACGTTGCGGTGAGTGAGCATCGCACCTTTAGAAACGCCCGTCGTTCCGCCTGTGTACTGCAAGAATGCGACTTCATCGAGTTCCATCGGTACGCGTGTGCAAGTGAGCTGCGCGCCGCGCTCAAGAGCCGAGTTGAAAGAGATCGCATCAGGAAGCGAGAACTCCGGCACCATTTTTTTGACGTGTTTGACGACTGTGTTGACGACAAGGCTCTTGGGGAAGCCAAGCATATCGCCAAGCTCTGTCACGATCACGTGCTGGATTTTCGTTTCGTGAATCACTTTCTGCAAGTTGTGCGCGAAGTTCGCCAAGATGACGACAGCTGTGCAGCCAGCATCATTGAACTGATGTTTCATTTCGCGCTCAGTGTAGAGCGGGTTCGTGTTCACGATCACGAGGCCAGCTTTCAGTGACCCGAAGAGTGCGATCGGGTACTGAAGCACGTTTGGCATCTGAATGGCGATGCGATCGCCTTTTTTGAGTTTCAGTTCATTTTGCAAAAACGCCGCGAAGCTTTCGGCTTTGCGATTGATTTCGCTAAACGTCAGGGTCTTTCCCATGCACGTGAAAGCCGGTTTGGTTGGGAAACGTGCAACTGTCTCTTCGAACACATCGAGGGTCGAGCGGTACTGGTTGACGAAATTTTCGATCGTCGCGGGGATCCCTTTCGGGTATCTCGCGGTCCAGAAAGCGCGTTCTTGTCCGTTCGAAGTCGTAGCTGCCATCGATCCTCCTGAAAGAAATTCGAGATATAGCAGGTGTGTGACTGCTGACAAAACTATAGAGCGTTTGTCCTACATACGGCAAACGCGTACGCAGCACGGCTGGAGCCTATTGCTGCGTGTCAGGCTGTTTCTGAAGCAGACAGCGCGAACGGCTGCCAAAGGCTTCGTGAGGAACGCCCCAAGAGTACGCATACTCGATTCCGCCGTCGTGTCGCACGCAGAGCATGATCTCCTGGCGAAAACGCGTGAGGTCTTCGGGGGTCCCTAGGCGGAACACCGATTTTGTCGAGTAAGACCCATCGTGGGTGTCTTCTTGGAGACGGTGTACAAGTACGCCTGGCGTGTTGGTGGAAACTGTCCAAAGTCCGAGACCGCCTGCTAGCAGGTCTTCCGTGATCCAAGTCGATTCTTCGTGAAAAGCCTGATCGGCATCAGTTGCGCGAAATCGGATCTCGACCAGTTGGTTGTCAAGGCGTGTGCGGATCTCAAGTTCGCCGCGGAAGTTTTCACCGAGATGGTTGACGCCTTGGCCGACGTAGCGACCATTGGCGGACGTGAGACGTGTCAAAAGCGGGGCGTGGTGAATGTCGACCGAATGAGTACTCATGGCCGAGAGTCATGCACGAGAGGTTTTAGGTCCGTCAAGGCTTACTGAACAGCGACGACGGGTGCGGACGGCTTGGGAATGTACTTCAGCGCGCTTGGCGCATGCGCCACCGAACCTTTTTGGAAGTACGATGACAGGCCTGGAATACGAGTGCCGGTGTTAATAATGGCAGCTCGCACTTCGGTCGCCGTGAATGCGGGGTTGTGAGCTTTCACGAGAGCCGCGAGACCCGCGACATGCGGCGTGGCCATGCTGGTCCCGTTGTAAGTCTCGTTGCCAGAAGTGCCACGTCCGTAAGCCAAGATTCTCAGCTGAGTAATTCGGACACCGTAGAGAAGGTTGTCATCGTCGTTGGTCGAAAGATCGAACCCCAGCGAACACTGAGAGAGTCGACAGCCGGGGATTTCAAATGTCACGGTCGCATTGGATGCCGTGCCCGAGTAAGAGCGAATGAGATCCGCATTGTTGTCAGCAGACGGGTTCGTGGCTGCAGCCGCCGAGGAAAGAATAGAGAAGCTATCGGTCGGGTCCACGGAGATAGCGAAATTCAAAGTTCCATATGCCCGCACGACGTTCGTGAAGTCGAAACTGCGATAGATCGAATTAAATGTCAGGCGACCAGACTTTACAGATGTGCCATCGTAGTTAGCCGGTGACTGCAACACGGCGGCCGCCGAGTTGTTCCAGTCTCCGACCACGGTCCAAGTTGTCGGATCCGTTGAAATCAATTGATCCGTGATCGGTCCAAGGGTCGAACTCACGATATTTGTTCCGGGAGCGCCCAGGTGGACGACAGATGTCGAGAAGTTTGAAAAATCGGCGATCGCGAAGTTCTGATCGACGGCTCCGACGCAGATAATATTTGTCACCTGAAAGGCGCAGGGATATGTCGAGCCAGCATTGGTACCGCTATTGCCGGCGGCGACAACGAACAAGATGTCGTTGTCGCTAGCCGTCTCCATCGCCGTTCTATAGGCTCCGTCGGGAGTGCCGGTTCCTCCTAGCGACATATTGATGATGTCTGCGCCATTGGTTCTGGCGTAGTTGATTCCTTGGATGATGCTGGAAGTTGTTCCGTATCCATCCTCGTCTAGCACCTTTACCGCCATCAGTTTCACACGCCAGCAAACGCCAGTTGTGCCGGTCGCATTGTTTCCCCGCGCGCCGATGGTGCCGGCAACGTGGGTTCCGTGGCCCTCGTCGTCGTCTGGATTGTTGTCCATGTTGATAAAGTCGTAGCCGTGATTCCCCATGCCGTCGTCCCAGAGGTTGTCGACAAGGTCCA
>CAUJGS010000037.1 GCA_963170185.1 Bdellovibrionota bacterium | reverse complement strand
CTTGGACTTCTCGATGAACGGGACGACGCAAGACTGGCGCGTGTCGGTGATGGGAGATGTCTTGGGAAGCCGTCTTCCGCCAAATGAAAACCAGGGATACGTGTCGCGCTACCGCGGACACGATCGCTGGATGTCGCAGCTTCGTTTTATCTTCTAGTCGTTCAGTTAAACCAATCAGTGAAGCCGCTCGAGATAAGAGAGTGGCGCCAGTGGCAGTTTCAAGACTCTTGAACCACAGCAAATTGTTCTCAAGAGGAATCTAACTTGAGATTGAGAGCTTATTCCGGTTAGGGGTTTTCCTATCAAAAGAGGGGGACCTGATGAAAGCACTTCGCCTGCTGGTTGCGGGCTTTATCGTAAGTTTCTTGGTATTCACGGATTTCGCACAAGCGGCGGTTAAAGCTTCTTACTTGAGCGCATTCGATGGAATTTTGGTGGCCGATCTCTACACTTTAAGCGGAGCGACGGCGCAGACGACCGGAAAAGAAGTGGCAGATGAAATCGGTAAACGAATCCGTCAGAGCTACTACAAAGACGGCTACCGCGTCGATGGCTACGGTGGTGAACAAGTCACGGTACTCGAGGCCTACAAATACCTCTCTGAGAAGAAGGGGGAGTTTTTGGGCCTGACGCATCTTGAGTCCGACGTTCTCAAGGCTTGGGTGGAAAAGAACCAAGTGGAATACGTCGAAGCAGCTGGGGTTTCGACCAACTACCACGGTGGCACGGGCTTAGAGGATCTTTACATCTTCGTTCCGAAAATGCCGGCAACCGAGGTTCTTGTGATTCGCGCGTTTTGGTACGCGGAGTAGGCGAGGCTCACCGAAGGCCGGCCCACCGAAGGCCCGTGAGTATCACGGGCCAAGTTTTTTTAAGGGCAGATTTTGATGGAGGAATCGAGTTTCACGACTTCGATATGCGTGGAGCTTCGAGCCAGATTCTGGCGCCAAGCCACGGGTTTTACAAAACGCTCTGGCTGACCAAAACGATCCACGCCAAGTACCAAAATCTCATCCGAAGCGAGCTTTCCTTGACCATCGAGCTTTGCGATCGGGTCTTGGTCGATGACAAGTTTTACACCTGTGCTAGTCCGCACAGACCACGCAAGTCCGCCGCGCATCAGTTTACGAACGTCGGGAGTCATCACCATCAAGACAGTCGTCGAAAGACACATGCGACCATCATGGCTTTGAAGGCGAACCGGGGTTGGCGAGGGCGGTGTCTCGGCCTCTGATAGCGGTGTCTCGGCTTCGTTCCAAAGACCACCAGTTTGCAGTTTTCTTTGTAGCTCCTGGCCCGTGAGCCGAGGATTGTGACTAAGCTCAAGTCCCGCAAGAGCTGTTGCTACGGCAGATGCTGTCGAAGATCCAAGGAAGCTCCCGTTTTCTTCTGTTTCAAGCAGCGATGGGGCTCGCAAATTCGGTTTCGCAAGTTTTCTGCTAAATCCGCTTAGGCGCGAATCGTTGGCTCCTACTGTGATGACTTCTGGTAGGTCGGCGGGAGCCAGCAGCGTTTCACCTTCGGTGCGATTGAGCATCTCGAGACCGTCGCCCAGAGTCGTGATCCGCAGGTAGTCTTTCTTCGAGAATTCGCCCGACCGAATCTTCGCGCGCAAATAATAAAGACCTGGCGGAATTTCGGCTTCGATGATTTCTCGGGGGTAGAGCGATTCGCCATTTTGCGCGTTGGCAGAAACCTGCTTAAGACCACCGACTTGAATCACTTTAAGGGTGTCGTCGGTCAAAACGAGATCCAGGTCCTTGTTGGTTCCCGATTGAATCGTATTGGCAAAACCGCTCCAGCTGAGAACCGCACGGAGCTGGCATTTCTTAGCCGCGGTTCGGTGGCAACGCACTTGAACTGAGCTATTGGGGCCAGGCAAATAAGCCCAGTCGTCGGCGACGCGGTCGACTTTGTCGAGATAGACACCGTTTGCGAAGTTGCCAGCGGCATTGATCCATTTCACGCCGGCTTTCAGGGCTCGGCGAACCTCGTTGTTGATAAAGCCCGAGCCATCGGGGTTGCCACCGTACTCCCACACTTGCGCGTAGAGCACGAGATCGTGCTTGCGCTCGATCACGCGATCAATGGCGTGCTTTAAGTTTGAAAAACCGAACGCAGAATAGAGATGAAGGTCGAAATCGACACCGGCTTCTTCAAGCAAGCGACTTACGATTTCCGCCATCTTGAGCCCGTGAAACTCTTCGGCCTTGGGATCGACCGCAACGGGGCCTACGTGCAGGCGTGTGCTGTAGGGAAGCGTTTGGCCGATGGCTTCCTTGTAGCCGCGAAAGCCATTGTCGAGGATCGCGATGGAGATTTTGTGGGAACCTACTCCGCGACTCGCGACACGTTCGAGGATTTCCGATTTCTGAGTCAGGGTTTTTAGACTTTCGGGTGTCAGCGCTGGCACTGTCGTTTCGGCAATGGCGGGAAGGCATAGGCAAAGGCCGATCACCATGCCAACAAGCGTACGGATCGACCGGTTGGCGAAGAGACTTGCGAGGGCTAAAGCGAAAGGGGCAAGAGTCTGTTGTTTCATGCCCCTCGTCTACCACTTTGGCGCAGAGCGCAAAACCGTGATTTCAAGGGATTAGAAAAAAAACTGGCAGCCTTGAAAGGGCTGCCAGAGGTTCCATGCCGAGGCCAAAGGCCTTGGGCGCGTGTGTTCATATCGATCGCGCTCGCGGATGGCGCTAAGCCAATGCTTACGAGTGAACTAGTACCAGCGGTACCAGTAGTACGCGTAACCGTACCAGTTGTAGCTGTAATACGTGCGGTACGAGTAGGTGTAGCCCCAGTAGTAGTACGTTGGTGCGTAGTAGTAGTTGTAATTGTACCAAGCATACCAAGACGATGCCGAGCTATTGCGATCGAGTTCACCAGCAGGGCTTTGTACGCCGGAAGCCGGAACCGATTTGAAGCCCGCCATGTCGGCGACGAGACGTGCGCTGTCGGCACCGGCTTCCAGGCGCTCGCCGAGTTCAAGGACGCTAGCTTCGCCAGTTTTTTCGTTCACGCGAACGACGACTGTGCCTGGAAGGTCTTTTGCGCGAGCCGCTTGTTCGTTTACGACTTGAGATTCGCGATCAAGCTCGGAAGCTTGGGCCCCTTGTATCTGGCCTGTGAAACAGAAAACGGCAGCCAACGCC
Source organism: Bdellovibrionota bacterium (assembly GCA_963170185.1). Taxonomy (GTDB): domain Bacteria; phylum Bdellovibrionota; class Bdellovibrionia; order Bdellovibrionales; family JAMPXM01. The sequence goes on along the minus strand of CAUJGS010000037.1, from coordinate 51,518 downwards.
GCAAGAATACGAATGGTCATAACACCCCCTATTGAGATACAAGCCAGATATTCCAAAATCCTCGATTTGAAAAGAGTTGTTCGGTGAAGTCCAAATCTGAGCGTCAACCCGGGCCCCAATCAAAAAAAACCAAACAGCCGGAGAAACATCTTCAGAAGTCGCCAGGCAAGCAACCTGATAAGCAGCCACGCATTTTAAAGCTCTCAGAGCGAATTGAGGCGCAAACGGAGGCGAGTTTTTTTGCCATTGCAAACCCGGGTATGGAAAAACTCGTGCGTCGCGAGATCGAGGAAATTTTGCAGGGGCGAGAGCTCATCGAGACCGTCGGCGGAGTTCAGTTTCAAGCGCGGGTGGAATCTGTTTACCGGGGCCAACCGAGGCTTAAAACCGTGAACCGCCTGCTTCTTCGCATCGATCAGTTTGGCGTTCGCGATTTCCAAAAGCTGTTTCGTAAAGTTAAGGGGCTTCCCTGGAAAAGCTGGCTCAAGCCTGGTGTAGGGCTAAGGGCGCGCGCCAGCAGTCATGCGTCTCGCTTGAAAATTAAAAAAGGCATCGAACGCACGATTCTAGACGCATTTTCGGAAGTGGTGAAGGCGAAGCCACAGACAGAACTTTTGGTTTTAGCCAGAGTCGAAGATGACATCTGCACGCTCAGCCTGGATCTTTCCGGAGAACTGCTTCACAAGCGCGGTGACCGCGAAGAGGTGGGGGTAGCTCCGCTTCGTGAAACTTGGGCGGCCGGCATGTTGACTCGTGCTTGGGAGATCGTCACGTCCGACAAAGAGCTTCGAGAAAAGTTCTCGCGATCTTGGCATTGGATCGAGCCAATGGCGGGAACGGCTGTCTTTGCACGCGAGGCTTTGAAAGGTCGAGAGGACCTTTCCGCGGATGTTAAGCGGATCTCCGAATTGGGACGAACATTTGCCATGGAAGAGTGCTTGAACATCGAGGGTTTGAAATCCGAAGCAATGGCGAGCAAGGCTGCGACGGAACAAGCTTCAGCACGCCAGTCCGACAACCAGTCGGAGCCCTTGCCAGACGCTAAGTGGAGTCCGCTTGCGAGTTTGAAACGTCTTTCGATTTTGGATCGCGATTCCGCACAGCTTAAAAAGGCTCAAGGTGGCGTGGAGCAGATTCTCGCGACGTTTCGTACGTCGCAGCCACGAGCGAACGCTGCGACCAAGTTTTATGAGGAGCTTCAGACCGAGTTTCTGGTTTCGGATCTCAAGCTCAGTCGCCTGAATTTGACAGAGGATCAGACCCGTCTCGTGATTCTCAATCCTCCTTGGGGCGTAAGGCTGAAATCGGAAGACGCAGCTTCGAGTTTCGAACGGCAGGCGCGATTGCTTCAAGACATTCAGACACAGTTTCAACCGACCTTGGTGGCCGTGATTTTGCCGGAAATCCAGGTGAAGCCAGGCCCCGGCGGTGGCGCAAGAGCTCTTAAAACACCTGCGGGCTGGAAAGAGCACGAAGGCTTTTCTTTCCGGGCCGGTGGAATTCCGGTTACAGCGAGATTTTTCAGTGTAGGTTCGGTCAGGACTCGGTGAGATTTTGTCTGAAATCAGGAGAATCGCTAGGCCCCCGGTGACTTCCCATGGCATCTCGGTTAGTACCACGCCATTCCGTGAAGTTCGGAAGAGGGTCTTTTTTTGGGGGGAATCATGGCGCAGGCTTCGACGACAGTTCGTTTGGCTAATTTGAACCAGAATCGTTTGAAAGCAGTTGGGATCTCGACGGTTCAGCTCCTCGTCGCGGCCGCTTTTCTGGGGCTCGCGCTGATCGGTTGCCAACCGAAAGACGAAAAGGTTTCGACTCGTCGTCCATTCACCCCACGCACGAATACGAACACAGGTGTTGCTGCAGAACTCAGGTTTGAAGATCGTAGCCTCGAATATTCGCGCTCGATGCTTGCTGAGCTAAACCTCATTGCCGGGCAAGTCGAGAACACTCTTGCGACTTCACGTAAAGCCGTGGCGGCGAAAGCAGTCAGCGGTCTGGTTGATCCCTTTGGGGATAAGGCGGCTGTGACACCGGAAGCACCGACGGAAGGTGCCACTCCTGTTAAACCAGACTGTCGCACGGCTCGTGAGTTCACATCTCCAGAAGGCACGCTTGAGTTTTTGACCGAAACCAAAGACTGCAAAGACAAGGGTACGATGTTTGATGCACAGAGCTTCGGACGCGAGATCGCGTTTGTGGTTTTGGGTGCAAAAGGCGAGCGTCCGTTTGTAAAAGCGATGCGTATCCAGAGCAAAGGTATGGACACGAATTTGCGTCCGCTATCGAATCCGAAGGACTTGTTGAAAGCACGTTTCTTTCGCTTCTTGGATGTTCGGTATGTAGGGAGCGAGGGCGACGTCGACCTCTATCGTTTCTACTACGAGACTGAAGGCAACTACTTCCTCGACCTCAAGCCGTTCACAGATGACGGTGTGATCCGCACAAAGCAAGCGGGCATCCTGTTGGTCGACTCGTTTTCAGGAAAAGTTCAAGGTTACCGTGCGACCGAAAAGTCAGATCGTTTCGACATCACGGTTGAAAGCAACCGTCGTTGCCGCAGCTGCGCAAGCAACACAGCTCGCCAGGAGTTCCGTGCTTCTGGTCTCGTATCGAGCTTTGCTGTGGACCTCGAACAGTGCCGCTTGCCGCAAGGTCTTGTTGAATCGCGATTCACGATTCGAGACTTAGGCGCGCGCGACAAGAAGTACCTGGTTGATGTTTCGTCGAAGATGGAGTCGGCTGACGAAGCGGTTCGCGACCTCGCCAAAGGTGAGTCGGAGACCCGATCGAAAGTAGGTACTACGGCTTGTGCGGCAGACAAGTCGCTTTCGCCTAGCGAGTTCTTCTCAGGTCTTCTTTACTAGGCCTGTCGTCTTTGAGACGATTGACGTATGAGAAAAATCCGAATTTGGATACCTATCGTATTGGGTGGTTTTTTAGTGGGCGGGCCGGCTGTTGAGGCTGCCACCCAAGGCGGAGCCAACCACGAAACGGCGGCGTTTAAAAAGATTCGTGCGTCCTTTGAGAATATCAAAGGCTGCTACTGGATGACCGAGGATCTGACGGATTCGGAGTTTCGTACCTATTCCACCACTGTGAAACCTTGCGGAGCAGGTGATCGTCTTTGTCGTGAACAGCGAGAGAAGAAGCCCCGCATTGCGAGTTCTATTACAAGAATCTACGACTCCCACATTTACTTCGATCCGGAGTCCAAGAAGCCTCTGAAAGAGGTCTATGTGAGCTTGCTCCCACACAATCATTCGCCGGGTGCAAGCTTTCAGTTGGTGATTGATGAGGACTCTTACGCCGTCAAGGGTGATGAGATCCGTGGACATCTGCAAAGAGAGGTCATCGACCGCGATACGGTGGGAATGACGGAAGCGGACATCAAGGCCAAGGCCGCACAGCCGGAAGAGGCGGTTCAGCTTAAGCAGCAGTTCCGTGCCTCGGGCTCGAGCAAGAAGGGGCTAACGCTTCTCGTTTCGGATGGCTCGGCGACTTACAACTATGTGCTAAAGCCCGCCAAGAGAAGCGACTGTGTGGATGAGTCGCTTCTTGATGAGGGGCTTCCGAAACCTGAGCGCTAGCCTGAAAGTTTAGGTCTGGACGGGTTATTTCGCAGTCGCGGCGGCTGCCGGGGCTACTGCTGCCGTCGGTTTTACGATCTCGAGATAGATTGGCCAGTGATCGCTCACGCCAAATGGTGAGTTGGCATTAAAGCGCGCCGTGCTGCCAAACTTGTTCACTTGATACTTCGATTCGTTTGGAACTTTCACGCTTGCCGGGTCTACGCGCCAGCCGGTCGTTTCGATGGAAGCGCGGCGAACCAAGATCGCGTCCAGAAAGCTCCACTCGGTTTTTGGGTGATAGTAGTGAGTGCCGTCGCATGACTTGCAGCCTTCGATATGGCTCACTTGCCAGACGTTATTGAGCGTCTTTGAAAAGTAGCCTTGCTCCTTGTCTTCGACGCTTGTGATGTTGAAGTCGCCGCCCATGATTGCCACCACGTCCGGTGGAAGTGTTTTTTCGACTTCGTTTAAGAACTCGACGGCTTGTTTGCGCAAGTAGGTCGGGTTGGCTTGCGAAGGGAAGTGGAGGCCAAAGATGAGAGCTTTGGTGCCATCAGGTAAGGTCACCGGAACTTCGAGAAGACCCCGTGTGCGGTTGGCCGAATATTCACCTTCTTTGGTTTCGGCCTTAAGTGGAAGACGGTGGATCTTCGGTTCGCGCCACATTGGAAAACGCGACATGACGCCAGGATCGATTCCGCGGGGATCGAAGCTATCGATGACCTTGGCTGTGACGTAGCCGGATTCTTTTAAGTGATTTTTATTGAGGAGATCGACGACGTTTTGGTTTTCGACCTCGGCCAAAATCAGAATATCGGGGCCTTTTCCATCGCCGACCTGCTGAATGACGTGAGCGATACGCTTCATTTTTTTATCGAGAACTTCGTCGTTCCAGTCGGTCTCAAAGCATTCCTGACGACGGTACGCGCTGGAATTGGCCGCGCAGCCGGCTTTGATTTTCTCATCCTTTTTGAGGGTCAGTGGAAGGAAGGTGAAGTCTTCGGTACCTTCATCATGCTTGGTGTCGAAGAGGTTCTCGACGTTGAACACCATGACGGAAACACGTTGCCCTTCGATCTTTGGCGGGGCTTTGGTGAGGCTGGTGCAGCCCACAAATGCCGAAATCGCGAGGACTGCGGGCACCAAAGCCAAGGCGAGGGTTCTTGCAAAGCCCTTTCCGAAAACTCGGCTTGTCGGGTTTTGGTGTGAGTTCTGGCTGTCTCGGTCGGCGTTTTGGATCATCGTTTCGCGCACGTCTAAAGTCCCCCGTTTTTTTGAAGGCCTATCCATCGCCTTTCTGGGGCAAAGAATCAATTGCGTGGCACAGAGATTCCGAGGCGCGTCCTAGCAACCTTTTGCATCCTTATGCAGATGAAACAGCTCTTAACCAATACCTGATACAAATTGCGGAAATTGACTTGAAATGGCCTGCCGCATCGGGGAAAACGCTGGGCGATGAGGGGGGCTTTTATGCTCGATTCGCGCTTATTCTCTAAAATGGTTCTTACCGCCGCTCTGATGGTTACCGGTAGCCAGGCGATGGCTCAGAGTGAAGGGACTTTGGAAGCAGCTGAGCTTCGTGAAGGTGCGGCAAGAGACGCTCTTGGAACGACTTCGGCGGATGGAGCAAATGCGGAATCGCGCGCTCGGCTTTCGGGCTCGGGCTGGTCGGAATTCAAGCGTAATCTTGGACTTCGTTTCTTTAACTTCACCAGTGCTTCGATGGAGCAGGTTGGTAAAGACGGCGGACGTCTTGAGAGCTACAACTATTTCTCGCTTCAATATCGTTTGTCGCGTACGGAGTCGATTGCGGTTCGTCCGGCGTTTTTCTTGAACTCCGGCGGTAGTGATTACCGCGGTCGTTTCCAGGAATCGCAATTCGAATGGTCGGATGTCTATATCAACTACGCGAACTACGGTCTTCGCTTCTTGCCCTTTGATCTCGACTACGTCGCCAATCTTCGTCTCTATCTTCCGACGAGTGAATCTAGCCAAACACGTGGCATGATTGCGCGTATTCGTCCGTACTTCATCGTCGGCGCTCCAATTACCTCGCGCATGACTTATTCGATTCATTTTCAGCCGGACTTCTACATTCAGTCGCGCACGGGCTATGCGAACGATCGTGGGTATGCCAACGGCAACCGCAACTACGGGTACAATATCTTCGGTGAACTTTCGTATCGCTTAAACCGCACGTTCTCGCTTGTTGGAAACTTGGGTCATAGCAAGATGTGGCATCATTCCGTACCGGTAGAAAACGTGGCTGTTTATCAGATCGAGGAAGTCGATATCGGTGCTTCGGTTGGGATCAACTGGAAGTCGCTAGCGACAGCTGTCGGCGTAACGCAGTCTCGTAACGTGCAACGGCCGTTTAACAACAACAGCTTCTCGTTGTTTCGTGACAACGAAACGCAGTACTTCGCGCGCTCCTACTACAGATTCTAGTACCGATTCTAACTACCGATTCTAACGGCCGGTGCCGCTTTCGGGCGTGCGGTCGTGCGCTCGAGCTTTGTGGCGGCAGTGCCCTTTTTAAAAAAAGGCTTTTGGCTGTTTAGACGGCCGCTGCTGGCGGCTGGTCTTTGCTCTGGCGCCATTTGCGGTAGAAGTAGATGACCGCGATGACCGCGAGACCGCCAAACAGATAGATTTTGGCCTGTTGAAGGTAGCGAAGGATGTCGCGACCATAGTATCCGACGAAGTAGATCTGGGTCGGAACCGAAATTCCAGCAGCTAAAAAGTCGACGGCGATGAACTTCCAGGGCGAGAGTCCCATTGCGCCACACATCAGGTGACCTGGAAACCGGACTCCTGGCGTGAAGCGAAATACAATAACCGGCCATGAGCCATACTTTTGTACCCAGGACTTCGTTTTATCGAGTCTGTCCTTGCTCATCATTCGGCGGAAGATCCGAGATTCAAAGATCGAAGGTCCTGCCTTCTTTCCCAAGAAGTAGATCATGTAGTCGGAGCCCATCACCGCGATCATTGAGACCACGGCCAAGACGTGAATGTTGACGAGATTCACGCCTTCGGGATGGGGAGAGTCTGGGAATATCGCATAATGCGCGAGAAACCCCGCACTCAAGAGGACGACTTCCTCTGGAAGAGGAAGTCCGACGGATGAAAGAAGCATAAAACCAACAATCGCCGCATACACGGCGAGAGGTTGATAGGCCAGGCCTAGAAACGTTTGTTGGATGAACTCTTCCACGAACTACCAGCTTATGAGCGAGATGTGTTTCTGGTCGAACTTACTTTCGACGAATCGATTTGATCACGACCGGAGTCTTGGGAACATCCTGGTACATCTGATAGTTGCCAGTAGGAACCGCTCGGATTTTATCGACGACGTCCATGCCAGAAACGACCTTACCAAAAACGGCGTACCCATATTGCTGGGCATTTGGCGCTTTGTGATTCAGGAAGTCGTTGTCGACCGTGTTGATGAAAAACTGCGCTGTCGCGGAGTCCACGACGCTTGTGCGAGCCATGGCGATCGTGCCGCGGAGGTTTTGCAGGCCGTTTGTCGCTTCGTTTTTGATCGGCGAGTCGGACTTCTTCTCCGCCATTTTCTCGTCCATGCCGCCGCCTTGGATCATGAAGTCTTTGATCACGCGGTGGAAGATCGTACCGTCGTAATGTTTTTTATCGACGTACTTAAGGAAGTTCTCCGTCGAGATCGGCGCTTTTTCGCTGTTGAGTTCGACTTCGATATTTCCGAGAGATGTTTCGATTACGACATTGGTCATTTTCTTCGCTCCTGCTTTAGATTTGTCGGATTTTGTCGTTGTTGATTCTTTGCTCGCCTTCGGCGGTGTTTTTTCACCTTCGGCGTTGGCGGCCGAAACCGGTCCAAGCGACATCGTGAAAGCGAGAGCTGTAAAGAACTGAAGAAAGCCTGCCATGAGCGCCATCCTTATAAGTATTGTGGGCCGATCATGATCGGCGGAATGGACTTTGTCACTCCACGAAGCGTTCAGACCTGACGCTTTGCAATGGATGTTTGGGCAGTGGTTAAAAAAGCGGCTGCTTTGTAGGTAGAATGAGCTGTCTGATCGGGACGTTTATTTCTAGCGTTTAAAGCCGGGAGAGAAAGTGGGAAATCAGATCAATTCTTCGTCGGACTCACCATCGAGATTTTATCAGTCGGCGCCAGAGCTGCCGAACCCTTGGGCAGCAGGAAGCGCCATTGGCAGAGCTTTGCGCGCACGGGTGACAGAGGAGCAATGGTCGGAGTTTCAAACGGAGCTTCAGGCGTTTGGTGAGCGGGTGCCTCGAGAAATTGAACGGCTTGGACTGGAAGCCGAACGCGATATCCCTGTGCTTGTTCAGTACGATGCTTGGGGAAACCGAATCGACGAAATTCGCACGAGTCATGCCTGGACGGAACTTGATGCGATCGCGGCTCGCGAAGGTATGGTTGCGATCGGGTATGAACGAAAGCACGGTCCGGCGTCTCGACTTTTGCAGTTTGCGAAGCTGGCGCTCTTTCATCCGGCGTCGGCGTTTTACACGTGTCCACTTGCAATGACGGATGGTGCGGCTCGCGTGATTGAACTCAGTGGTGTCCCTGCGTTGAAAGATCACGCCTTTAAACATCTGACATCGCGAACACCTGGCGAGTTTTGGACATCGGGACAATGGATGACCGAACGGTCGGGTGGCTCCGATGTTTCCGGCACGGAGGTGACGGCGAGATATGAGGGCGGTACGTGGCGTCTTTATGGCGACAAGTGGTTCACTTCGGCGACGACGTCGCAGATGGCGATGGTATTGGCGCGTGTAGAGAGTGGGGCCGGGCAAGGCGGGTCGACTCCCGGTGGTTTGACCTTGTTTTATGTCGAGCTTCGCGACGCGCGCGGACGCCTGAATGGCATTCGTGTGAACCGTCTCAAAGAAAAACTTGGAACGAAGGCGCTACCGACCGCGGAACTTTCGCTAGAGGGCGTGCCGGCGATGATGGTTGGAAATCCTGGCGAGGGCGTAAAGCGTGTAGCGGGCCTGCTGAATGTTACGCGGCTTTACAACTCGATCTGTTGTGTCGGATCGATGGCGCGCGGGCTTCAGCTGATGACCTCGTATGCGGTGGAGCGACGTGCATTTGGCCGACTGATCGCCGATCAACCTTTGCATATTGAAACTTTGGCGACGATGCGCGCGCGTGCGGCGGCTTCAACGGAGCTTGTTTTTCATGCGGTCGAACTGATGGGAAAAGAGGAGTGTGGGTTGGCGACAAAAGAGGAGTCGCAGCAGCTTCGGATACTCACGCCTTTGACCAAGCTCTACACGGCAAGAGAGGCGATCGCCAACGCCAGCGAAACGATCGAATCATTTGGCGGAGCTGGCTATATCGAAAACACAGGTGTGCCTCGGCTGCTTCGCGATGCTCAGGTGTTTCCGATTTGGGAAGGCACGACCAATGTGCTCTCGCTGGATACGCTGCGGGCGATGGCCAAAGACGGGGCTTTGCAGCCCTTGGTGGCGGATCTAGCGGGGCGTTTAAAAGGCGTGCCGACCTCTTTGCCGAAGGCTCGAATCGAGCGCCGGTTGGCAGCTTTGGTGCATCACGCAAAAAAGAAAGCCTCGGCTTCTCCGGATTCTCAGCAGCAGTCGGCAAGGGATTTTTCTTTGGCGTTGGCCGAAACGGCAGCCGGGGTTTTGCTGCTCGAGAGGGCTGTGACCGATGCGACCGCTGGTCTAGCGGCCTCGAGATTTATCGGCGTGATCGGCGAATGGATAGCGCGCGAGGATGATATCGGCGCCATTGATTTGGCATCCGCCAAAAAATTGGCGCTTGAGTCACTGTAGCTGATGATCTTTTGACCGTGCACGCACACGGCACTTCGGACACTCGGCGACCTCGCGTACGATTTCGCCAGCGGGTGCCGTGGTCGTGATTCGTTCGGCCTTTACTTCGAGTTTTGTGTCGCAGAGGACGCAAGTTTCCTGTTCGCTTTGGTAGCGTGTTTGTTCGGCGTTGATCGACTTTGAGCGAACTGTGCGAATGAGATTGTTCATGTTTTTCCTCTTGTAGCGTAAGGCTTCGAGGAACAAAGAGAGCAATCAAGATGCCAGGTGGTCGTGAGGCGCGAGAGCGGACTTTGGTCTTGGGTTCTTCTTGGCATTTGCTCGAAGGGCTTTACGGGCTTGGCTGAGGGATCGGACTTGTTTGCGCAGCTCACGTTTGTTTTCGGCGGCGTCTTGAAGCGGCTTTCCATACACGTAAGACATGTAGCGATCCAAAGCGAGACCGACGTCCTCAAGCGGGACGCGATTTTTTAAAGTCAACGGACCGTCCATCGGTGAGCGGTAGTATCCAAGACGTGCGAGTTCCTTTTCAAAAAGTAGCCACTCTTGACGAAGACGATCGGCTTTCGGCGCGCGACTGTTCCAGATAAAGACCAAGCGAAGACCGATTGCCAAGAGCACACCGATTAAAATCGTGATCATCCAAGGTGACGGCTTGATGCCGAGCCCACCGAGTAAACTACTGAGGAGATTTTGCTGGCCGCTTTTGTCGTAGCCGATCAAAAACTGCGTCCAGCTCATTTGAGCGTAGTCCCAAGCGAGTTCGGCTCTTAAAAGCATCCGGTAGACGAGGCTGCGCCGGATCCGAATTGAGTCAAACTCGTCGCTGCCCGCCATCTGTTGCTCTTCATCGAGGTCAAAGAAGTCGCCACCCATGCGCAAACGAAGCGGGGCGATCATCGCGGTCGGATCATAGGTGAGCCAGCGGCCTTCGCGAGGATTTGCATGAGAGGGGTACCACACCTCAACCCAGGCGTGTGCATCGCGGCTTTGCACGACAAGTGCTTTGGAGATGTCGTTCCATCTTCCGCCTTGATAGCCGACGACGACACGCGTGGGGTGGCCCATCGCTCTTAAAAGAAGGGCGCTTGCGCCAGCGAAGTGTTCGCAAAAACCGCGGCGGCTGGTGAAAAGAAACTCGTCGAGCGTGCGACTAGGGGTATTGGTTAAGTCCAATGAATAGCGGAAGTCGCTTCGTTGAAACCACTCGTCGAGCTTTCGTATAGAGGCTTGTGGGGAGGAGTGAAAGTCGACTCCTGGAATTGCGAGCTGCTCGATTAGGGCTCGAGTTTTTTGCGAAAGGTCTTTTGGTACATCAAGCGTGAGACGAAGAGTTTCGGGATCGAGAATCTCCAATTCACCTTCGGATTCGGCGATGGAGCTCGCGAGATAGGAGATATGATCGGCTCGATTGTTTCTTAAGCGGACTTGATTGTCGCGCGTGAGATAAGGGCGATTGTAGGTGAGTGAACCGATGGGGTCGAACTTGACGACACGTGGAAGCGTAAAAATGGTTCGACCAATGTTGGGCTCGGCAATGACCTGATAAGTTAACACTTTTTTCTCGACGTCTTCGACGTCGGAGAGATCTGTTTTGGCGAGCATGAGGTTTTCGAGACCGACGCCGCGACGTCGAACTTCGGATTCATCCAGTGGTTTCCAGCTAAGGCCGTCTGGGTGATACAGCGTTGCTCCACGCCAGTAGAGAAGCTCGGGGCTTCGTGCCGGTCCGGTTTGGAATTTCACACGAAATGCGGGTTCGTTTGACTGCGCAAGCTGGTTCACGCTTCCGGGTTTCATGTCTTCGGAAAAGCCGACAGTCGCCTGAGGTTGGCTCGTTCGAAGCATAGTGAGGTTGAAGCGGGGAAATACCACGAACAAGAGCAGCCAAACAGGAATAGTCAGGACCAGTACGTGCACGACAGGTCGAAGTGCCGCTCCTGAGAGTCGACGATCCGCGCGATGTAGTTGGTACATGAGAATGGTGATGATCGCGACATCAAACGCCATAAAAAATGTCGAGAGCAGAGACTGCGAATGCAGAAGGTGCGCCATGAGAAGGAAGTAACTTGTGACGATGACAAATCTTGCGTCTCGATCACGGTTGGTTTCAAGCAGCTTTAGTGACGTCAAAAAGACCAATGTGGGTGTCGCGGCCTCGTGGCCAAATGCGGTTTTGTACTCCCAGATCACCGCACCGCCGACAAGAACGCCGGTGAGATAGATCCAACGTTTTGCCGGAAGCGGCCAGCCTTTGTACAAGTGGCCGATTTTCCATCCAAGAGAGATCACACTTAAAAGCAATATCCACCATGGCACGTGCATGACATGCGAAAGGACGTTCACTCCCAAAACGGCAAGTAGAAGTGTTTGAAATGGACGGTCCCAAAGCTCCATGTCGGAGCGTGCTTGCAAGGCCATCAGCGTTTCTCCGATTGCGTTTGAGACTCCGATGGCAACGCGGCAAGCTCACTCCAGACCCGGTGTGCGAAGACAAGTCCGGTATCAGGCCCCATGCGACGATCGGGAAGAGAGATGGTAAAGGGTTGCCCTTTTTGTAGGGCGAGATCGACCCACTTTGAGAGCTGTTCGAGACGGGTCTCAAACGGAATTCCTTGCAAGCGATGGTAGTCGAAATGAAGTCCGGTTTGTGAGGCTTCGTCGAATTCCTTCGTAAGAAGACCGCGTCCTCTCGAGTACGCGCGCCAATCGACACGGCGAAGATTGTCTCCCGGATAGTAGCTGCGATGCTCTTTGAAGTCCTCAGCGCCGGCGGCCCGTTTGTGTTCACCCACATGCGCGCCATGTGACTCTGTCCAATTGCGATCTCCGACGCGTCTTGGATAAATCAGGGCCTCCGCTTTGTTGGGGCAAACCATCCAGGCGTAGAACAGACCAAACGGAGCCGTCGTAGAAAGCACGATGCGACTAAAAACGTGGCGTCCGCGGTCGGGTGCCGTGAAAGTAGCAAGTAGGCGACTGTCAGACGCTGGTGCGATCTCGGAGCGAGCGTCGTATTGCGCGGATTTTTTTAATCCACGAATATCGAATTCGATATTGACCTTCGATTTGCGCGAATTGTTTTTCACGACCAGAGAGATCGGAAGTGTTTCACCGGCAAAGCCGTGAATGTTCTCGATACGTGAGATCTCAAGCCCTTTGAGATTGTAATTGGTGACGAACATGGAAGTGAACATCAAGGCTAGCATGAAAAAGCCGAGCAGGTTCACGAGGTTGTTTTGGTAGGCCGCGCCGATCAGGATCATAAATACGGTGCCGGCCGCATAGGCCAGACCGAATTTGGTCGGAATAATATAAACCCGATCAGACGGCTTTAACTTGAGCCAAGACATCTTCGGCCTTTCGGCGACCGGTTTCTCCGGAAGGGTCTTCGGGCGGATTTAAGCGATGCGAAAGTACTGAGACCGCCACGGCTTGAACGTCTTCAGGCAATGTCATATTGCGACCTTGAATGTAGGCCCAGGCCCGTGACGCTCTTGCGAGAGCCAATGCTCCGCGCGGCGAGAGACCTTCGCCCGTTGTCGCGCTCTCTCGAGTTTTGCTGGCAATGGCTTGAATGTATTCGACAAGTGCATCGGAAAGGTGAACCTGCTCGACGGCTTTTTGATGATAGGAAAGTGATTCGACATCAAAAACCGGTTCGAGTTCTTCGATACGATCCGCCGGACCACCGGCCGAGATGCCGTCCTGAAGAAGACGTTTTTCGCTGAGACGATCCGGGTAACCAAGGCCAATACGCATCAAAAAACGATCGAGCTGAGATTCCGGCAACGGGTAGGTCCCGATCTGTTGTCTTGGGTTTTGCGTGGCGATGACAAAGAAAGGCTCAGGCAGTTTGAACGTTTCGCCGTCGATGGAGATTTGACGTTCTTCCATGGCCTGAAGACAGGCTGACTGCGTTTTCGGTGTCGCGCGATTTAGTTCGTCCGCCAGAACGAATGGCGAAAACAGCGGTCCGCGAATCACAGAAAACTGACCGGTGCGCGCGTCGAAGATCCGACCGCCGATCAGGTCACCGGGAAGCATATCATTGGTGAACTGCACCCTTGTTAGGGGGAGGTCGAGAAGTTTGGCCAGAGTTTTAACCAGCGTGGTTTTGCCGACACCGGGGACGTCTTCGACGAGCAGATGGCCGCGAGCCAATAAACAGGCGAGAGCGAGTTGAATTTCGCGCTCTTTACCAAAAACCACTGTCGAAGCTCGATGTACGAAACTTTGCAGGATATTTTGAATTGGTGAGTTCGTGCCGGTGGTTACGCCGGTTGACTGGTTGCTTGTTTTTTTTGCGGTCGGCTCCATCGGGAAACTTATCGGCAAAATGGAGGCGTCTACCAAGCTAATCCGACAAGAAAATCCGAGAGAATTGCAGATCAATTGCTAGACAAGCCCAAGGTCGTGGGTCGTAATCTCAGCTTGAGACGTTTGCAAACTAATGGGTTCATAAAAACATGCTGACTGAACGCGCGCGAAAAGATCCAGGTAAACCCGTAGGCTTCTGGAAGTTTTTGATCCTGACATCGATCGTTTTCACGGTGATTCGTTCGATGCTCACCGGAAAACCGCCGGCAACCGGTGGGGTTTTGCCATTCGCGTTTCTTGCATACTTCGGCTACCGAATCGCGCGCCTTCAGCCGTGGTGGCCGTTTGGCGAAGACTTTATGGAGAATCTTCGCAAGCAAGCGGAAGAGGCAAGACGGCAGGGAGCCGGGCAGACGGCTGGTGGTGGTCACCTTCCACCTCCGAACTCGTCATCGAACCCGCAGGCAGGCCAATCGCTTGGCCGTGTTGCGACGGTGAGACGGCGAATCGAAGTGGAAAGCAATCCTCTTGCGAACCGTCGTCCGGTTCGTGAGGTGGATGTGACCAATCGTCGGCTTCCCGAGATGGACAATGCATCAGTCCGATGGGACTCCAATGAATCGGCTCGACGAGCCGGTCAATCGGCCTTCGGCACGGGGGCGCAAGTCTCGTCGGTAAGTCTTCGGTCAAAACGAGAACGCGAAAAAACTGTTCGTAGCAAGACGACGAATCGTTCGAAACGCCGATGAAATCCTCTCGCGCAATTGGAATCGCGCAACTTCTGGCCAGTGGTTTTTTCTTTGGCTTCCTTGGGCTTTTCGGAAAGCAAGCCTATGAAAAGGGTGTCGCACCGTTTGAATTCCTAGCTCTGCGCTATCTCGTTGCGGCACTGATGCTGGGGCTCTATATCGCGATTTCGACTCGAGCTCCAAAAAAGATTTGGCTGGGAAAAAAACACGTCGTCGTCGGTCTTCTTTTGGGAGTTCTTGGGTACGCCGTATTTTCGAGTTTTTATTTTCTGGCACTTGAGAAGATCTCGGCGTCGCTCACGGTGATTTTGCTCTACACCTATCCGGTGTTGGTGGCGATCGGTGGAGCGGTGTTTTTCAAAGAATGGATTCCGCGGGCAAGAATACCTGCTATTCCACTGGCTTTCCTCGGTATGGTGCTCTTGGTTTGGCGGGATCTTTCGCTGGGGCAGCCCATCGGTATTTTGTTTGGTCTTTCGGCCGCTGTGTTTTATTCGGTTTACATTCTGTTGTCGTCACACTGGCTTAAGGGAGTTGATCCATTCATTTCAACTTTTTGGATTCAACTGGGCGCGGGCCTAGCCTTGGTGTTGATCGGGTACCGTGAGCCTGGGCGTGTGGTCGAAGTTTTACAGGCGGCTTGGCCGCAGGTCGTGCTCATCGCGCTGATCTGCTCGGTTCTTGCGATGTCGCTGTTTTTAGCTGGGCTTTTGCGAGTAAAAAACTGGGAGGCCTCGGTGCTTTCCATGGCCGAGCCGATTACCGGTGTGGCGCTCGGATTGGCATTTTTGGGGGAGAGCCTTAAGCTGCTTCAATGGGCCGGTGTCGCCTGCGTTCTTTTCGCACTTGTGATCGTTTCGATTCCGTCAAAAGCCAGAAGAGTTTAGGGCATCAAGAGTTTCATGAGAGTCGGATACCAACTCGCGAGCGCTTGCGACCGAGTCGTTAGGCTTTCGCGAACAAGAAACTCATCCACTGTGTGCATGAGGCCTCCTACCGGGCCAAGACCGTCGAGAACCAAGAGACCTGGCCGTGACATGTGATTGACGTCGCCTGCACCTCCGGCTTGTGCCGCTTGCAGACGAGAATCGGGCTCTCGCACATGAATCTCATTCAGCAGACTCTCCACGATTTCGGCAGATGTTTTGTCTGAACCGGAAAAAAATGGTGGGCAGTCGTCCACGATCGTCCAACGGCGCTCAAGGCCTTGAGCTTTGTCATTGTGCTGATGCTGGGTTTCTATTTGTGCGACGACCATTTCGTGCAGGCGGTCGCGTTGGTCAAACGTAGAAAACCGCGTGTCGAGCTTCACGTCCACTTTGCCGCAAACGACGTTGTGGCGGTTGCGGCCGCCTTCGATGTGGCCGACATGCAGCGAGACGCCGAGCCCGGGAGGGCTTGGAAACCGTCGTTTGAGTTCTTCGCGAGTCGCTAAGAGGTTTGCGATGACGAGTGAGGCCTCGTGAGCGGCATTTAGTTCTTCGCCTCTGCAGCGCCCAGCGTGAGCTTCGATTCCTGTGAACTGAATGTCGTACCAACGGTTTCCGCGTCGACTGGTAATGATAGAGCCATCTTCGAGAGCTGGCTCAAAACCGAGTACGGCAATCGAGCGTGCGCCGATTTCGCGATATGTCGGGTGCCAGGCGGTGGACCCGTTTTCTTCGTCGGGCGACGAGACGACACGAAAGCCGAGATCGTGTTTGGGATGTTTGGCGAGAAAGAGTTTGAGGCTTTCTAAGAGAACGGCCAGGCCACCTTTGTTGTCGATGATCCCGGCGCCAAGCAGTCGTCCTTTTTTGTCGACTCGCAATGGACCTGCATCCGACGGGCTTAGAACCGTGTCTACATGTGAGACCAAGGTGATGAACCGAGCATCGTCAATGGCAGCGGGGTCGGCCTGCAATTGGCCCGGTTTTTCCGCGACGAGAAGATCATCGGTTTTTCCGGATGGGTCTCGTATCCATTGAATGCTGAAGCCGAGAGTCTGAAGTTCTTCTGCTAAGATCGCGTGTGTGGCGCGTACCTGGCTTTGGCTGGTCGTGGGAGAGGGGGATTCGACGAGACGTTTGAGAAAAGATTCGGCTCGATTCTGGGGATTCATATCTTTGGCCTGAGTCGGTTTAATATATCTGACCAGGGAATCCAGCAAAGGTAAAGAATGATCCAAGGTTGGAAATTAATTTTTAGAATCAAGGAATTGATAATCTGAAATCCGAAGAGCAGTGTTGGAAGGATCCACTTCTTAGGGATAAGAATGAAAAGAAGTGGCGCCGTGATTTCCAATAGAATCGTGGATAGCGCGAGCAGTTGGCCAATATAGGGGTACTGAACGACAGTCACAATGACGTATTCGGAGAGAGGGGTCTTCTTATCGGGGCTTAAGAGCTGTGACCAGGCTAAGATATTCTTCAGATTGTCAGAAAATATCCAATCAAGACCTGCCGCGCGAAGTTTTGCGAGCCCGGACAGAAAGAAGATCAATATGAGATAAAATTGCATGAAACGCAGGGTGATGCCGTGCAGTGGCTGGTTGCGGTCTGCGGGTCGCAAGTCGAAACGCCGGCGTATGAACGCATCGACACTGTAGTGATCTCCACAACGTGAAAAGAGCAGGGATAGAAAAAAAGCCACGAGTGGATAGTAGGCATGATTTCCCAGGCCTGCGGCCATGTTCGCAGTTATCAAGCTACTCAGTATTAATGTCGTTCCTGCTATGGCCAGAGGTGTGAGAAGTCCCAAGATAGCCATGAGACAAAAGAGACGAGCGTGATACCGAAGGTCGTCCCCTCGAAGAACAGGCAAACAAAGTGCTTCAGATAAACAGTGGGGGAGAAAGACAGTGCGGTCGCTGCCAATCAGATGCGTGAAATCCTTGATATCCCACATGAAATAGAGCAGCACGGAAAACATCAAAATGCGTGTGACCCCAAGGTCTTGCCCAGACTTTTTGAGAAACATCTGCGGGTTTAGGATTCTATTGATGAGAGTCTTCATCGGAAACCGTGAGAAAAATTCTTTCTGAGAGACGTTCAAACTCAAGGTTTCCTTCTTTGATGTACGGCCGGAGTTCGAGCAGAATGAGATCGATACGTCGAACGCCAGGTAGTTTCTTTTTGACACGCCGATAAATATTGCGAAGTTCAGACAACACGTCCGCAGGAGTGTCCCTTCTTTGCACGGTCAATCGGTATATTTGGTGTGGAAGAAAGGGGGCCAAGATCCGGGGTGGAAGTGTGAAGGATTGAGAGTCACTCACGGCGTGGATTTCAATATGGTGTATGTGTCGAGTAAATCTGTTCGTAGCGAACATATCGTAGTTTGAGATAGGGAACATCGAGCGACCTGTCAGAGCGACATAGAGTGAGATCAGGAGAATTGTCGTCAGCACGAGGATTTGCACGGTCATCGTGGAGTTGACAGTCTGGAGGCTCTCTCGAGCGGCTGGTTGAAGAGGCTTCATGTCTCGCCTTTTTGATGGCGTTCCGGGAATTGCACCTTGGAAAGCATCCATGCTCCTACAGCGAAGAGTATCAACAGACTCAACATCGCAAGCCGTGAACTTTCGGAGACAAGACCAGTGATCGCGATCAAAAGTGGACCGAGAATCGAGGAGAATCGGCCGAGCATATTGAAGAAGCCAAAAAACTCGCCAGCGTGTTCGCCGGGAATCAGGCGGCCAAAAACGGAGCGACTGAGGGCTTGAATGCCACCTTGAACGAGACCGATGGAGGCAGCCAACGCATAGAAGTGCCATTCGACTCGTAGCTGTGTCGCCAGCACCGTCACCAGGGCGTAGATGCCGATCGCGACAAAGAGTGAACGTTTGGCACCGATTTTTTGTGACAAGAAACCAAAGCCGATCGCCGCAGGGAAGCCGATAAACTGCACCATGAGAAGCGCGACAATGAGTGAGTCGGACTTAAACCCCAGCGACATGCCGTAATCAACGGCCATCTTGATGATTGTGTTCACGCCGTCGATGTAAAAAAAGTAACCGATGAGAAAAGTGAAGGCGGGTTTGTGATTTTTCAGGCTGCGAAACGTGTGTTTTACCTGAGCGAAGGCCTCGCGAGTCAGCCGAGAGAACGGCAAGTTTGTTTCGTTATTTTTCTCTTCTTTGACATTCAGCATGAGAGGGATCGTAAACAGAAGCCACCAGATTCCCACCATTAAGAATGAAATGCGTACGGCTTCCGCGGCTGACGACAGACCAAAAAATTCGGGCTTCAACGTCATGAAGACATTTACGGCGAACAAGAGGCCGCCACCCAAGTAACCCAAGCCGTAGCCAAGGCCCGAGACGTGGTCCATTTCACTTTTGCGAGAAACCAGCGCCAAGAGTGCATCATAGAAGTTTTGTCCGCCCCAAAAACCAACGCTAGCTAAAATGTAGAATGCGGCAGCTAGGCCCCATTGGCCTTGTCCGACCAAGGCGAGTGCCGATGCGGAGACGGCTCCAAGAAATGTAAATCCGAATAGGAACCGTTTTCGGCCCTTCGCACGGTCAGCAAGGGCCCCAAGCAGAGGAGCAGAGAGCCCGAGGATGAGGCTAGAAAACGAGTTAGCGTAGCCGAGAAGTGCAGTCGACTGCACGGCCGTGACGGTGTTTTCCGTGGCTGGTCCGGTATTGGACCAATACTGTTTGAAAAATATCGGGAAGAAACCGGCCATGACAGTCGTGGCGAAGGCCGAATTGCCCCAGTCATAGAGAGCCCACGAAAGAATCTGCCGGTCGCCCAAGATCTCGCGAAAGCGGCGAGGCTTAAGGTTTGGTAGTGCAGATGGATCGGAATGGTTCTCTGTTGAGGCTGTCATTTTAGAGCTGAAACTCCCCCGAGTTGAAGCTCTCTCGAACCTTTGAAATCTTCAAGGAGCCGCGTGACGTGTCATCGCGAAATCCGTATGTTTGGGAAATGGCACAGTCGGATCAGATTTCCAATACCGGGTTTCTAGAAGTTCGCGATCTCGCAAAGACCTACAAGGCTAAGCCGCAAAATGTGGAGGCGGTGCGCGGGATTGATCTTAAAATTCCTCAAGGTGTCTGTTTCGGCATACTGGGGCCGAACGGCGCGGGGAAGACCACCACGATCGAGATCATGGAGGGCTTGCAGCGGCCAGACCGCGGCGAGGTATTGTTCAAGGGTAAGACGGTCATCTCGGCCAAGGGTGGAGCGAGAGCGCCGCGTGCTTGGTCGGAAGCCATTGGTATTCAGTTTCAACAGACGGCTTTGCAGGATCATTTGACTGGACGAGAGTTATTGAAGCTCTTCACGGGGCTCTACTCGCTCGACAATCAAGATCATGCTGTCGAATATGCGATCAAGACATGCGAGATTGGCGAGTTCGTGGATCGCGAACCAAAAAAACTCAGCGGCGGTCAGAGGCAAAGAGTGTTGCTGGCTCTCGCTCTTGTGCATTCTCCGGAAATCGTCTTCCTTGATGAGCCGACGACGGGCCTTGACCCTCAGGCACGCCGTCAGTTTTGGTCGCTGGTGAATAAGATCAAAGCTCAGGGGCGTACAGTTATTTTGACGACGCATTACATGGATGAGGCCGAGGTTCTTTGTGACACTCTTGTTCTGGTCGACCGCGGCCAGGTGATCGACGAGGGGGCGCCACGCGACCTTTTGAAGAAATACGATGTAAAAAATCTCGATGAGCTTTTCCTAAAGCGCACCGGCCGAGATCTTCGAGGTGAAGTATGACGACATTGAAACGTCTCTGGCAGTTATTCGTCGCACGCAACAAAGAGTTCTACCGAGACCGTGGCTCGATGAGCTGGAATTTTCTATTTCCGGTTTTGATCATCGCGGGGTTTGCGTTTGCTTATAGTGGAAAACCAAAACCCTTGTTCACAATCGGTGTTATCGGGCAGACCAACCCGATGGCTGAATGGCAGTACGCCAAGTTCGTGGAGATTCCAGAGGGTGAAGAAGAGCTTTCAAAGGCGCGCGAGAAAGTCGGCCGCCACCAGTTGGATCTCTTGGTTCAGGTCTCATCGCTGGGGGCAGATGCGGAGGCGGCTCGTGGCAAGTACTGGGTGAACGCGACATCTCCGCAAGGCGATACGCTTGAAAAGATGCTCGCAAGCATCAAACAAGTCGAGTGGCACCGTGAGGAAATCACGGGCCAGGCGATTCGCTTTGTCGACTGGCTAACGCCGGGAGTGATCGGGATCAACATGATGTTTTCGGCGCTTTTCGGCGTCGGCTACGTTTTGGTGCGCTATCGCAAATCCGGTGTTTTAAAACGGCTGAAGGCGACGCCGGTGCGAGCGTGGGAGTTTTTGATGGCGCAGATCTTATCTCGCTTTGTGCTGATCTCGGTGACGACGTTTGTGATTTTCCTAGGCGCGATTTTGATCTTGGGAATTCCTGTTCATGGCTCGGCGTGGACGCTGGCGCTCGTCATGGCGGTTGGAACACTTTGCTTGATCTCAATTGGCTTGATCGTAGCGGCGCGGGTTTCCAGTGAGGAGCTAGCGGGTGGTCTTTTGAATATGATGACCTGGCCGATGATGTTTCTTTCTGGCGTTTGGTTTTCTTTAGAGGGTTTAAACCCGTGGCTTCAAAAAGCCTCGATGCTCTCGCCGCTCACGCACATGGTGGCGGCGGCGCGTGCGGTGATGATCGATGGGGAAGGTTTGATGTCGGCTGCGGTTTATATGCCGCTTATCATTCTTTCGGCCCTGGCGTTCTTGGGACTCGCGATCGGTTCGTGGCTTTTCCGCTGGGAGTAGAGGACGTCACGACGAAAAACACCGCAAGTGGGTAACTTGCGGTGTTGGATAGTTTCAAAAGGCCTTCGATAAGAGAGGCTTTAAGCGACTTTTTTGTGTTTCGTGTAAGCCTGATACTTCTTGTCGAAGTCGATTGGCTTTTTGCCTTCGCGTGTGAGCAGGCCCCACTTGAACCAGTCGTAGTGCTCCGAACAGAAGTCCATTTTCTCTGACTTCTTCTTGCAGCCTTCTGACTTGCAGTTTGTTGGAAGAGTAGCAACTGGCCCCGGGGCTGGTGCCCCACCGTTTGATTCTTTGTGCTTCAGCTTTTGCGCCATGAGGCGATCTCCTTTTTGTGGTCCAAAGACCTGAATCTGGACACTACACTCATCGGCGTCTCGACTCTTGGCTTAAGAAGAAAGTCTGGCTATCGAGAAGAACTCGACCATTGTCGAAGTCTCTCGTATCAGGGCGAGACGCGAACACGAACGTAGTTCGTTTGGCAATACACGGATCCATCGGTGTTTTTCACCACGATCCGACGAACATACTCCATTCCGGCGTCGATGTTTTGCATCTGCCGTGTGTAGGAGGTGTTTGATGCGCCGTCGTAGGGGAGAGCGGCGATGGTTTGATTGTTGTTCATGCCCTGCCACTCCAGTGTTCCCCCGGCAGGAACCGCTGTGCCGGCACCGTAGCCGATGGTCATCGAGACCACGCCGCCGACGCGCACTTGCGTGGTCGAAGTTGAGAGCGTGCAGATGCGACCTTGAAGGGTCGTTTGCACCGTGTTGGTCTGGCAAAGCGCCCGTCCCAGAGAGTCACGGATTTGAAAGTATCGAAGATAGGTTCCGCCCATGATTCCCGGTGTCGGATTGGTGTACTGTTGGGACATTGTCGTCAGGTATTCGGGAATCACTTCGCTGGCATCTGCGATTCCGTTTTTAGAACCGTAAACATAGATACGGTAACCCGTGGGAACAGTGCCAGTGGGTGTGATGGTGTAGCTATAGGTTCCACCGGCGGCCACATTGGTAGCGGACACGGTGGCTGCACAGGTGACGCCTGTGTTGAGAGTTTCATTGAAATTTGCCGGCAAGCGATACTGCGAGTCGCCGGAGATTCCGGTGTTATCGATCGAAGCGCCTTCGCCTTGTTCAAGAGGCCTCGGCGCACAGTTTTGAAAGCTAAAAATTACGACACCAAGACCGACAAGGCCCATGACCATAAGTCGTCCCGGCTTTCGTTTCAGGCCAGAAGTATCCTCAGAAATTTTCCCCACCAGTAGAACCCTTTCGAGTGTCCGACATTTATCGTCTCTCGAAATGAGCCAAATGAGAAGAGCCGAAGACAAGCCCGTCTCACTTTGAGACGCTCAACAGCTTTTGAAGCGCTTGCGCGAAAAAGCGGTATATCTAGATCCCGCCGACGTTGGTCAAGTAAGAGCGTCCACCGAGATCGCCCTCGATGCGGCCCAAGACTTGGTCCCAGGTTTTATCCGTCGCACGGTCATCGAGAATCTCCTCGAGAAACCCGTGAAGCATCGCCGCGCCTGTGTCGAAGTAGCTTGAAAGCCCATTGGTGACGACGTCGATGCGGGCGCGGGTTTTTTCGGCTCGGAAAGGGGCGAGGTAGTAACTGTAGCTCGAGCAGCTTTCGAAAAAGAAGATCTGTCGTTTGTTAGCTTGGAATTGGAATCCGCCGGACTTTTCTTCGAGCGACGGAATATCCAAGTTTCCGCCAAGCCCCGAGTGGCCAGCATAAAAAATGACGTCGGCATTTTCGACGGCCTCTTTGAAATACTCGGCGAAGAGTTTCGAGCGAGCAGTGATCGAAGTTTCGACGAGGAAGCTTCGAATCTCGACTTCGATTTCTTTTCCGCCGGGAAGCGTAAGTGTCTTCGTCCAAAGGTTCATCGGGCGGGCGCGATGTGTTTGAATTTTGGTGAGGCTAAACCCTTGAGTGCCCATCCATGTATTGAACTCATTGAAGTTGATACGGCCATCATCGCGCGGGTTTGTGTGCGAGCTTTCAAATCCATGGACGACGTCGATGCGGAAGGTTTTGCCGTTGCCGTTTGCTCCACGCAAGAGATCTAAGCGGAGATCCATGTCGAGTTTGCGTTTCACGGCTTCGCCGAGTTGAAACTTGAAGGTGTCGGCCAGAGGCGCTTTGGCGAACTTCTCGCATCCTTTGGCGAAAGGATCGTAGAAATACCAGAAGTCTTCAAACGAGTCGTAGTGCGAGTCGGTGCACTTTTTGTCGTAGAAGTTTTCAAGGTCCACCGGAAGTGGCAGTTCGATTTCGCCTTCTCTGTCGAGAACCTTGGCGACCTCGGTGTGAAGTAGAATCTTTCCTTTGGCGCGATAGCTAATGAGGTAGGTGCCTTCGGCTTGTTTGGTGGATTTAAAGCGCGAGTACTCGACGGGAAGCTGTGGGGCGCCGATGCCGCCGACATAGTCGGCGTCGAGGCCGAACTGCCGAATCAGTTTCGGTGAGTGCATGACGCCAAAAATGTGACTGAACTGCGTGTCGGCCTCTTGTTCCCATGAGGCCTGATCGCTGGATTGCGAGATGAAATGAGCGTCGAGCGAGAACTTTCGTTCTTCCGATGTGGGGCCATAGACCTGCGCATGGGCCGAGAGGCTCAGAAACGACGTCGCAAGAAGAGTGAGGAACGTTGCAATGTGAATCGGCAACCGAGATGTGAAGCGTGACATCGGAAAGTCCCCCAAAAGTTTTAAGATAAAGGCGTCGCCTAAAAATACGGCAGCTCTTTGATACTTGGGGGTGTGGCAAAAGAAAAGCGGGAAGGAAATCTTCCCGCTTTGACATAGAGACCTTGTGAAAATTCGTGGAATTATTTCGAGATCATGTCGGGCTCGTGGCCAGCGCTTGGGCTAGCTCCGTTTTTCGCGTGGGCCACGGGGCCTTCGTTAGGAGCCGCAACGAAGATGCGTTTCATTTGCCCCAGACTCCAGACACGGAAGCGATCAATAAAGGCATAGGCCGCAGGGATCACGATCAGTGTGAGGAGGGTAGATGAGATCAGACCGCCGATAATCGCCCAGCCCATGGATGTACGCTGCTTGGAGGCCTCGTTGAGACCAATTGCCAGGGGAATCGTTCCGGCGATGAGAGCCATCGTCGTCATCAAGATCGGGCGCAAACGGGCGCGACCCGCTGTCACCATGGCAGTGGTGCGGTCCATGCCCCCTTGAACAAGCTGGTTGGCATAGTCGACCAGGAGAATCGAGTTTTTACACGCGATCCCGATCAGCATAATCATCCCGATCATCGAGAACAGATTCATGCTCTCGTTTCCAAGGAAGAGGCCGACAAATGCTCCGGCGATCGCAAGTGGCATCGCAAGCATGATCGTAAACGGCGTGATGAACGATTCATAAAGTGAAGCGAGGACGAGGAAGATGAAGATCACGCCCGCGCCCATTGCAAACGCCATCGACTCGCCAAGCTCCTTGAAGTTTTCGGCCTGACCGATAAACGAGAACTTCACATCCTTTGGAAGCTTGATTTCGTCATTCATGATCTTTGTGACGTCACCGAGGATCTGAGCCATACCGACGCCGGGAGCGAGATCGGCCGAGATCTGAACGTACTTCATGCGGTCCATGCGCGTGATACTAGAGGGCCCTGTCGCGTCGACTGGCTTTGCCACGTTGGAGAGCTTCACCAGAGAGTTGTTCAGGTTCGGAACATAAATACCGTTGAAGGCCGACCTGATGTCGCGTTGATCCTCTTGCATGCGAACGCGGATGTCGTATTCGATTCCGGCTTCGCGATACTTGGCGGCCACCAGGCCTTCGACCTGAGCACGAAGCTCCGAGCCGATCGCGGTTGTTGAAACGCCAAGTGTTTGGGCGCGCGCGCGATCTGGAACGACTTGAAACTCTGGTTTTCCGGTACGGAAGTTGATGTCCGTATCGAGAAGGCCTTTGTAGGATTTCAGTTTTTCCAAAGCCGCGAGACCTTGAGTTTCGAGAACCTGCTGATCCGTTCCTTGAATGATCATCGTGAACGGTCGCATGCCGCCACCGACGGCGTCGTAATCTTTCACTTTCGGATTTGCATGTGCGTACTGGTGCAGTTGCTCACGAAGACGTTCTTTGAACTTGCTTGTGTTCATGCTGCGTTGGCGACTTGGGACGAGCTGAACATAGAAGTCCGCGTAGTTGGCGTCACCTTCGCGTGAGCCGACGGTAGTAGCCGTGATGCGAACCTCTTTGTTTTCGCGAATGGTTTTATCGACCTTCATCGCGAGTTCATTCATCGAATTGAGGCTGGTTCCAGGCGGCAAGTCGATTCCCACCGTGAACTCACCGGAGTCTTGAGTCGGGAGGAATGTCGCAGGAACGAACTTCGCCAAGGCCATGCAAGCGAAGAACACCATGACAGAGGCCGCGATCGACTTAAGCGGGTTGGCGATGACTTTGCGAACAAAGTTTTCGTACTTCACTTCAAGCCAGTCTTGAAAGTTCGAGAAGCCCGCAAGCATTTTTCCAATCGTCTTGTCGTAGACTGAGTTGCCGGTTCCAGGTTTGTGGTGCGCGGGACCTGCTAGGTACGCCGACATCATTGGCGCCATTGTCAGGGCGTCGAAAAGTGAGATCGCCATTGCATAGCAGACGGTGAGGCCAAACTGCTTAAAGAACTGTCCGACGACACCGCTAAGAAAGCCAAGTGGTCCGAAGACCGCAATGACTGCGAGTGTGGTTCCGATAACCGCAAGCTTCACCTCGGCCGTTCCTTCGCGGGCGGCCTGCATTGGAGATTTTCCCATCTCCATGTGACGGAAGATGTTTTCTCGTACGACGATCGCGTCATCGATCAGAAGACCAACGGAAAGCGACAGCGCGAGGAGAGTCATGATGTTGATGGTGAACCCAGAGATGGCCATCAAGATGAAGGCGCCGATCAACGAGTTGGGGAGAGCCAAGCCAGTGATAATCGTTGAACGACCATTGGCGAGGAAGAAGAAGACCGTCACGACGGCTAGAAAGATCCCGATAAAAATAGTCTCTTGGACGTCGAAGATATTGGCGCGAATCCAAAGCGATCCGTCTCGTACGACAGTGATCTTTGGGTTTCCTTTTTCGCCGGCGTACTCTTTGTTGGCTCGTTCGACGGCACCAAGAAGCCCGTCGACGACCTTGATGGTGTTGGCGCCGGACTGGCGGAACGCGTAAATAAACAGCGACTTTTCGCCGTTGATATAAGCGCGTGAGGTTTCATCAACTAGCGTGTCTTGAACGTTTGCGACATCGGAGATCTTAATTGGAACGTCGTTACCGAAGAAGTTCACGACCATGTTGCGAATGTCGTCAAACGACTTGAACTGGCCCACAGTGCGGAACACGGTTTCCACTTGGCCATCGGCTTTTTTTCCGGACGGAATGTCGTTGCCGGCGCCAGCTAGGCGACTTGCAATCAGGGTTGCCGAGAGTTCGCGGTCTTTTAGTTTGGCGCGATCGAGCTGAACCTGAATCTCGCGCTTGCGGCCGCCGAGAATTTCTACCAGACCAACTTGGTTGACCTGTTCGAGGCGGGGTTTAACGCGTTCGTTGACGAAGTCGTAGAGTTCACCGGGAGGCAGGTCGCCATTGACCGCGAGAATCAAGATCGGCTGATCGGCCGGATCGATACGGCGGATCACGGGTTCGTCGATATCGGTCGGTAGTTTTCTTCTTGTCGAGCCGACGCGATCGCGGACTTGTTGTTCGGCGTATTTGACGTCGGTTTCGAGCGTGAATTCAGCGATAACAACCGAGATCCCTTCGCGGTTTTGCGAGGAAAGGCGTTTGATACCGGAAAGTGTCGAGAGTTCGTCCTCAAGAGGTTTTGAAACTAGAGTTTCAACCTCGGCGGGGCCCGCACCAGGGTAGGGTGTTTGAACCGTCACCACAGGGAACGTGATGTCAGGGAAGAGATCGACCCCCATTCGTGACATCGCGCCGAGTCCGACGACGAGTGAAAGAATCACGATACACGTCAGGAAGATCGGACGTCGTATGGAAAGTTCTGAAAGATCCATCGTAGCTCCTAAAATGTCCCGCTTAGGCTTCGCCGGCGACTATGCTTCGCAAGTTTGCTCGGCAATTAATTCGCAAGTTCAAACGGGCTATAAAGTTTTAATTGTGCATTCAAATTTAAAAGTTCAGCCAGCGCCCGCACGCGGGCAAAAGCTGTCTGGTCGTACTCGCCTTCAAAAAGGATCACTTGCGCGACTGTCGAGCGTCCGCGTTGTTGGCGCGACTTCTCGTAGTCGAGTTTCTCTTTTTGAGCGAGTTCAAGGTCCTCATAGAGTTTTACTTTTTCTTTCGCGAGCTCAAAGCGCGCGACCGCATCATTCCAATCGCGCTCTTGTTCGAAGATTTTGCGGCTTGCGACGGCTTGTTGGGCCGACGCTTCGGCCGCCCAGGCTGCTTGAACGCGTTCGGTTGTCGAGCGATCGAGTGGGATATTAAGACGAACCCCGATGGTCGAGGTCGGGCGATTGCCGTTCCAGGAGTCGGCGAAAGCTTCGCTTTCGCTACCTCTTTGTGGGGAGTTGAACGCGTAAAGGCCGAAGAGCTCGAGCTGTGAACGGCTGCGTTCCGCGCTCGCCATCGCGCTTGCTTTGGCGGCTTCCGCTTGCAAGAGCGCAAGGTCGACATCTGGGCGATTGGTTTGACGCTCTGGAGATTTCCATCCGCTGACGAGTTGGGACGTCAGTTTCGGGAGGTTTTCTGTGACCACATCGCCAGTGCGACCGCGAGCCGAGTTGAAGGCCAGCGAAGCGGTGCGTGTTTCGTCTTGTGCTAGGCGATAATCAAGTTTGCGAGCTTTGAGTTGCGCAGTGGCCTGAAGCCCCTCGGCTTTGTCGGAAAGCGAGAGCTTTACGCGGCGACTTGTCCAGTCGTACATTGCTTGCGCGCGATCTAACGAGGCCTTTGAGATTTTCTCCGCCTCGCGTGACAGAGTGAGTCTCCAATAGGCCGCTTCCGCCTCGAGTAAAACTTGTCGGCGGGCGGCGTCCTGCGCAGCGGATTTCGCCAGGCCGCCTTTTTCTCCGGCCAAAGCCGTTAACCGTGCTTCGCGGCCGAATGCGTTTTTCAAAAGCGGAAGCGAAGCCTCCAATTGCGGTCGGCCTTCGAAATATTTCGGAGCGATACCGACGTAGTTGAAATCCGAAAAACCGTAGGTGAACTTGGTTTGCAGACCGAACTCAAACTGGTTTTGGATGCCGACGCCAAGGTTTGTGGTTTCAACCCGGTCATAGGGGAAAAACGGCGAGGGTTTGGCATCCGAAGAGAACGAAGCGTTGGCGAAGAACTGAGGTTTGAACGCAAGGCTGGATTCGGTGGCCGCATCAAGAGCCGCCGCTCGCATTTTTTCGGCCGCGATAAAGGCTTCGTTGCCATCTTGCACGTGTTTTAAGAACTCACCAAGTGAGAGATCGGCACCCGCCGAAGCGATAGCCGCGGCCGTCTTTGGCGTTTGGCCACTGGTTTTGGCGGCGCCTGCGGCAAATGACGAGTAGGATGCAAAGAAGATCGCGATGAGGGCGATCGCAGTCAGAATCCAAGCTGAGATATCTTTTTTCGGCGTTACGTGCGATTTCATTTCTTCTCCTGCTCGCCCTGATTGTGGTTTGCGAGGCCGTTGTAGGTGAACTCCAACCACTGCGCTAAAAGGCTTGTTCGATATTTCGCATCTTGAATTGAGGGTAGGCCTATGATCTTGCGATGTGGCTCTGCTTGCAATTGATGCATGAGCGAGCCCATCACAAGTCCGGCTGTGGATTCGTGGTCCTTGAGATGGCGCGTGATCCCTTTTTTTTCCGCTGACTTGATGAACGCGACGAGGGTTTCGAAAATCTTAAAAAACCCGCCCTTAAAGACCTCAACAGCGGCTGGAGCCAGATTCTGGACATCGCGATGAACGATGCGACAGAGGTCCGGTTCATGGACGTGAACTTCCGCGATTTCCTCCGCGAGAAGCTGAAGGCGTGTCCGGAATTCCTCGGGCGATTCGGCTGGTTTTAAAATCCGAACGATTGCCTGCCAACGCTGTTCGGCGAAATTGAGCAAGCACTCGCGATAGAGTCCGTCTTTTCCACCGAAGTAATAGCTGACCAGACTGACGTTTACTCCGGCCTCGTCGGCCAGATCTTTTACTGTTGCGCCTTCGAATCCGCGGTCGGCAAAGACCCGCCTTGCCGCTGTAAGAAGCGCTTGGCGTGAGTCGGAGGGGCTGCTTGAGGCTTTTGGTGGTAGCTTCGCCATACGTTTTAAAATATCGGTTTTTCGTTTAAGAAAATCAAATGAACGTTTAAATTTTTTAAAAACCTGAACCATAACGAGACGACGATGAAAATGACGGTTTCATCGCAAGGCCGCGTTTGACGGACTTGGCCGTGAATTATCAAAGTCGGGTTTTAAAGAGATCGAGAAACGTCTTAACGGGGGAGATCTGTATAGCCGCCCCAGCAATGTAGGCCTGGGCCCGAGTCGGTCGTGCCGAGCGCGCAGAAAAGACTTCCGCGACCAATGATGGAGGTCGCTTTGGAGAATACCGGTGGTGGTCCTGACGAATCAAAGTCTCGGCCCCAGCATTCGACTTCGCCTGAGTCTAGGACGGCGCAGGTGCGACTGCTTCCCAGTGCGAAGTCGACAACGCGGCCAGGCTGTTCGAGGCCGGTTGGTACTTCGAGTTGCAGACCAGCGAGATCTCCCCAGCAGGCAAACCCAAAGTCATCGATCAAACAGCCGTGTGAGTCGGATAGACGAAGCTTGCGTGCGCCGGCGATTGTTGTCGGCGTGGCGACACCGCTAAAGCCATCTCCCCAGCAGGTTAGGCCATCGTCTGAAATCGCGCAGGCCCTGTCTTTGTGAACGGCGACGGCCGTGGGGTTTCTCAGTTCTTGCGGCGGAGTTTGTAAGGCCGTGTCGTACGAGAAGCAGCGAACGCTTTCAAAACCATAAGGGGCATCTTGTGGAACGCCAACGACGCACATCGACTCTCCGGCCGTCGAGGATGCGACCGATCTCACCGACTTAAATCCGATTGCATCGGCTCGTCCTCGGCAGTCGATACCACCTTCGTTCCAATAACATTTGTTGTAGCCGCCAAACTCCACCCGCACGCGACCGGCTTTGGGCAGTGTGCGACCATCGATATAGGTGATTCGGCATTCCGCTTGCCCGGACTGCATGAGGCCGCAGGGCGAATAGCCCGAGCCAAACAGCATCTCCACTCGCTCGCTGTAGTCGATGCGAAAACTTGCCCCGTTCCACCAGCTCCAGCAATGAACTTGGCCGTCGTTGTGAAGTGCGCAGCCGTGCGAATCGGAAGCCCATACCGATTTTAAAAGTGGACTTGGCGATGCGTAGCTAGGTGGGATTGCATTGCCCGGAGTTGTCGGTTCGATGTCTTTTGCTGTCGCCGGGTCCACGCAGACGAAGCGACCGTCTTGCGTGACCGCGCATAGTGTTTCGCGGCGGGTGAGCCATTGTCGGGCGTTGGTCATTTCGGCGGATAGCGGTTGCATATGGGCGGCACTGCCGCTTCCAGTCGTCCAGCAGATCGCCTCTTTTGCCGATCGCGCGCAGAGATAAGTGTCGCCCAGTTTGATCTCTTTGAGATTTGAAAGTTCGAGGCCCTTTGGCAAGCGCCAGCGTGCGTACTCTTCTTCGCAAAGAATTTGGTCCCCATCGCCCCAGCAGACATAGCTATCGTGGACGCCAATGGCTGTGAGTCCTCGAGAAGCTGTTTTTTGCCAGACTTTTGGTTTCGCCTCCCACGACGGCGTGAGGCAGCTCAGGTCTTGAGTTTTACGATCTTGGCCGCAGATCGAAGTGGGACTGAGGCGCAGCGTGTGAGTCAGCGAACCTTCTAGAAAGCTTCGGATGACCTTGTCGCTGATGAACTTCTCGTACCAGCCGGTCACCATTCGCCAGCACTTCCAGCCGTCCTCGTCTTGTCCGCAGCCGAAGATTTCGTTTTGCAGCGCCGTGCGCAGCCTGCCGACTGTATCTGGAATCCAGGTTCCCGCTTCGCGCCCCTTGTAGCAGACGGTTTTCCCATTGCTATCGAGTCCGCAAACTTCGTCGTAGTTGAGGCTTTCCAGCGATTGAAAATCGGGAACGGCGTAGGGCTTCAAGGTTGGAAGCAAAGGGTCTGTCCGTGTCGCGCGCAGGATCTCGGTCGTGTAAGCCGCTTTGGAGCTTTCGCTCGCAAGCCACATCCCGGCGGCCGCGATCGGCGCAAGCAGTGTCAGCGCCAAGCCCAAGCTTTTAGATACACCCCTAGACATTTTCGCTATCCCCCAAGGGTCGGCTCGACCCCGTCGAAACAGTTAGGTGAGCGGGGTGCGGATGTCCAGAGCGGGTTTATGGCCCGCTGAGTTATTGGGCGATTACTTACCTGAGAGCGAATCCTGACGGTAGCCCCAGCAAGTGACGCCTTGATCCGAGGAGGCGCATGTTGTGCGTCCAGAGATCGCGATAGATGTGGGGTTGGAGAGGACAGGCGCGTCGAGCTGTCTGTGGGAGTTTTGCCCCCAGCATTCGAGGCGGTTTTCTCGAGTGATGGCGCAGACATGTTCGTCGCCTACAGCAAAGTCTTGAACATAGTCGATATCCGCCATGCTGCCAGGAGGCGTGAGGCCGCGAGCTTCGACATCCTTTCCCCAGCAGAGGAATCCGAAGTAGTCCGTCGCGCAAGCGAAGTCGCTGGCAAAGAGGAGCTTTTTAACGGAGTTCAGGTTGGGCACGTGACCGCCGAGATCAGAACCCCAACAATTCACGGACTGTCCGCCGTAGAGACACGCCGTTTGGTACTTGGACGTGATCTTCGTCATGTCGCCTTCGACAAGCGGCGCGTTGGAGGACAGAGTTTGGTTAGAGCCAAAGCAGCGCACTTCGCGGATGTTCTGACTGTTTTCGTAGATGATGCAAGGATGTTCATCGCTAGGAGTCGGACTGACGGCGACGACACTGCGAATGTTGCTGAAGTCTTCCGTCATTTCCATATTCGCGCAGTGAAAGCGCGAGTTGTTCCAGCGGCAGTAGCCGGCGGCTTGAACTTCCGAGCCGTCCTCAGGAAGAGGTGAGGGGCGGTAGTAGGTGCCGGAGAAGCAATAGACCCAGCCTTTTTTGTCGACGCCGCAAACGGAATCGCTTCCGACCTTGAAGTCGACCAAGTGGTTCATCGACGGAATTTCAGTGATCGAAGAATAGATCATGCAGGAGAAGCTGGATTTTCCGGTCGCCGTGTCCTTGGTGATGGCGCACATGCGGTCGCTGTCCATGTCGAATTTTACGACTTCGACTCCTGGTTTTTTATATTCTTCAGGCACGGCATCGATGATTTGTTGTGAATTGGAATCCACACGCACGCAAAGCGGCGCGCCGGATTTCGCGCGAGCGCAGTAGCCATCGTAACCAAATGCCTGAAGGTTGGTCGCGGTTGTCCATTCGCCGCCGACTTCGTAGGTTTTCTTTTCCTTCGCCTCGCGGCCGTACGCGCAGTGAAGACCGGCATCGGACAGAACGCAGAACGAATTCCAAGACCCGATCAACGAGCGAGCGCCTTTGAAGGGGCCGGTCGGGAGAACTTCGCGAGGCGTGTAGGCCGCGCTGTTTTCTTCTCTGTTGACGAAAGGAATGCAGGAAACAGATTCGCCATCAAGAAGGCAGATGTCGTTTTGCAGA
Source organism: Bdellovibrionota bacterium (assembly GCA_963170185.1). Classification (GTDB taxonomy): domain Bacteria; phylum Bdellovibrionota; class Bdellovibrionia; order Bdellovibrionales; family JAMPXM01. The sequence goes on along the minus strand of CAUJGS010000037.1, from coordinate 18,631 downwards.
ACGCGGAAGTCGCGAAGGTCCGCAAATGGTCCGTAGGTCTCCATTGGAGGCCGCACCATTCGGAAGTTATTGCCGCCGGTGGGAGTCGAAAACCAGCGCCCCACTTCGGGTTGGTAGCAGCGGATGGTGCGTTCTTTTTGCGGAACGCAGACACGCTCGTGTCCAAAACGCGCCATTTCGGCCTCGCCTTCCGCCAAGATCTCTTGCAGAGGTTTTTCGAATTTGCCTTCTGATTGCCAACAGCGAATTCCGCGCTCGTCGCGTCCGCAGAAGTGACCGCCACCGGCGATGAAAGATTGCAGTTTCGAAACTGTGTCGCCGTGGAACGAAGACGTCGGCACATTGCCAACGCAGACACGTTCCCCATCGGCTGTTTTTCCGCAGACATGCGCATCGGAGATCGAGTCGATAGCAAGAGGTTTGTTGTACACGACCGAGGGCTCGGTGACGGAGTTTCTCGCACCGGCTTCGCCGTTGCTCATGTCTTCTGGATCGCCGACGAAGGCATGAACGGTAAGCGCAACCAGAGTCGTCGAAAGAACCGCGAAGAAGAGAGCGCGTGTTCTGCGAGCGGATTTGAAAACGGGTGCGGAAGACTCCACCAGAAACCTCCAGGTTTATGCATCGCATATAGTCGGCAAAGGGCGGGTGTACAACTAGGTGTGGGGCAGGTCATCCTTGTGGCTGGAATCTCTTCAAGGCGAGGGCGAAATGAACCAGGAAGTTAAGAAAAATCCACCGGCCGCATCCGCGCTGATCATTAATTTAGCCATGCTGATGAGCACAGGCATGTTTCTGCTACTGACGTTTATGTTGCCGCCAAAAGGCGGTCTCGCAAGTGACACAGTAGCGGTCACGACGGAGTCCACGATTGTTGAAACCTCGGAGGGCACCGAGGCGACGACCGAAACGCCGGATCCCATGGCAAAGGTCTTCTTCTATATGGGATTGGGAATGGCGCTGGTGGGGCTCGCAATCGGGCACACGGCTCGCGGCGGTGGCTCAGCGGCGATACAAAAACATATTATCGCGCTGGCGCTGATTGAGATCTGTGCGGTCATGGGTCTCTTGCTTCATATAACGCAAGGCGATACAGAGCGTGCTCGCTCAATGATCATTCTCGGAATCATCGGCGTCGGTTCGCTTCTTTTAAACATGAAGAACTTCAAGCCGAGTCCAGAGCCAAACTGACTCCTAAACACCTTGGCCTTGCTTTTGCCCTTGTCTTCCCGTGGGGGCGTTCTCGCGAAATGTGCGGGGACGCATCGACACCAAACCACGATAGAAGGGGGCTTATATGTTCAATTCACTTTCTCTCAGACAATCCGGGCTGCGTTCGGGACTTCTTAAGTCATGCTTGGCACTCATCGCTGTTGGGTTTGCTGCTCAAGCAGCCAATGCGCAAGTTTCTGGTGGTTTGATTCCGGGCGGACCCGGTGGATGGACGCCTCCTTCTGGACCCAGCTATCCTGGCCCCGGCTACGAAGAACCCGGTTATCCTGGATATCGTCCTCCAAGTTCACGCACGGACACCGTTCGCATGACGGTGGGTCGTCAGTACCAGGGGTTCACGCAATTAAATGTTTCGCAGCTGATGTCGGTTGCGGTTCAAGGTCGTGAGGTCTTGAGTCTTTCGGTTCGCATGAGTGCGCAAGGTGGGCGTTCACACGCGATCTTGCTAGAAAACGGTCGCGCTGTCGGGCAGCCGGTTATCGTTCCGGCGTACGCGGTCGATGCCGATTTCTATGTGGAGCGTCCAAATTCTCGTAATCTTCTTGAGCTCAATCTCAACGGTCCTGTGTACATCAGTGAGATCACCGCGACGGTGCGTGATGTGGGCGGCCCGGTGCGTCCCGGTCGTCCCGGCGGCGGTGGCCACTATGGTCCTATTGAGCTTCGTGAGTTTGTCGGGCAGGCGTTTTTTAACGGCGACTATCTGAATATCGATCAGCTTGTGGGTTTGCATAATCATTACGGTCGCTCGGTGAAAAAAGTCGTGATTCGCGGTTCGTCTCGGCGTGGTCGTGGAACAGCGGAGCTTGTCATCAACGGTTTTGGTCAGCGCTCGACGGTGACTCTTGGTACTTCGCTACGTGAGCACACGCTGCGTACCAATGGTCTTTCGCGTGTCGGTTACGAAATTCAAAGTCTGGATCTCGAACTCGGCGGCAACGTGTTCGTCGAGAGCGTCACTGTCGAACTTGAATAATTAGAATCGTGTTCGGGGTGGAGAACTTTGAAACTTAAAGTGATGGGAGTCAGAGACAATCGCGACGGATGGACTCGAGGTAAATAAGCCCCCCACGTGTTGTGGGACCTCGAGGGTTGGCGCGGTTCTTTCCGATCACTTAAAAACGAAGTTCGACACCCCATTTTCTCTGCATTTTTCCCTGTCATGAAAAACGCCTTGCAAACATGCGAGGCACGGTCGAAAACGGCGCCTAGCCGTGATGGAATTCAAAACTGCTTTTAAAAATATCTCCTCGGGAGACTTGCAAAGTCGTCTCTCGGAACTTGGCGTGCGTGTGCCGCCTGAATCGTCGTCCGAAGTCTCGCCCGAGAAGCTAGACAGCCTTCTGCGCCGGGCTTTGGCGGATTTAGACACCGCTGCTAAACAAACCAATTGGATTTCTCCAATTGTTTTATCTGGTCGGTATGAGGTCTTTGATTTTACCAAGGGTTACGATCCTAGTCGGAAGCTTCGGTTTCCCTATGGTTGGGGTCGTTACGACGAGGATCGAGTCGGGATGTACAATGCCGAGTTTTTTAAAAGCGGTGTCGAACCGCGAACGATTCATATGGGAGTGGATCTCGGGGCTCCGGCGGGAACATCGGTTTTTGCTCCGATTGCGGCAAGACTTCACGCGACGGAGTTTCGTGGAGCTGAGGGCGACTACGGCGGCACGATCATTTTGAAAGCGGATGCCTTTAAAAAAAATGGGCTAGCGTTGTTTTTGTTGTTCGGGCACTTAAGCCGCGCTTCTTTGAAGCTAGCGGAATCGGTCGAGTGTTTTCGTGCAGGTGATCTGCTTGGTTGGGTCGGGGAAAAACACGAAAATGGCGGATGGAACCCGCATCTTCACTTGCAGCTTTCTTGGCTCGAGCCGATTGCGGTGGATTTGCCAGGGGCGGTGAACGCTTCGAATCGTTCGCTGGCTTGCGCGATTTTTCCGGACCCAAGCGTCTACTTGCAGCAGGCTTGGGCCGGTTGGCCCACTTTAGCCGCGACTCTCGCGTAGGATGTAGCCCGCGCCATAGACGGTGGCGAGGTTATGGCTGAAGCCAGCCAATTTCTTTCTCAGGTACACCATGTGCGTGTCGATCGTGCGGTTAGAAACGACAGCATCCTTCCAGACGCCTTCTAGAATCTGTTGCCGAGATACGACCTTCTCTTTGTTGACCACAAAAAAGCGAAGCAAGTTGAACTCCAAAACCGAAAGCGGAATTGTGCGTTCGTTGATCGTCGCTTCTAGGCGAGCCGCATTCATGGTGAGGTTGCCACATGTGACCACATCGGGCTCATCGACTTGTTCTTCGAGTCGGCGAATCTTAGCCACGACCCGTGCGACAAGTTCGCGTGGGCGCGCACTTTTGATGACATAGTCGTCGGCACCGAAATCAAAAGCCTGCGTGAGATTCTCGATATCGTCCGCGCCCGTGTAGATGAGAATCGGAATATGTTTTGTTTCAGGGCGTTTGCGAAGCACGCGGCAGAGATCATGACCGCTTTGGTTTTCCAAACCCAGATCAAGAATGATGAGATCCGGCTTACCGGTATCAGCCATCTGTAGACCAGAGGTCGCGTCGCCAGCCTTTAGAATTTGGAAGCGAAACGAAAGAAGCTCTTCAATGAAATCGAGAATGCCGGGATCGTCGTCGATCACCAGAATCCGTTTTGTCGTGGAGCCCGTCGACGAAACCGTCGAAGCTGTCAGGCTCCCATCCTCGTGATTGGACGACGAGTTTCGTGACGTCATAGAGGCGCTTTTGGTCGCATGTGTTTCTTGAGTATTCGATGGTTGCATACTTCAACTACTATCGAATCTCTTACCCTGTGGAACAAGTTATTCAAGTGTTGACCCCTGCCGTTGATTCTAGCTGTCTGACCGAACTCAGGCTCGAAGAACTTTCAAGACGGCCCGCTTTGAGAGGTCTTGTTTTTATGGGTCTTGTTTGATAATATTCATAAGTAATATCATGATATTACGGATCAATTTGAGACCATTTTGAAACTCCACTTTGGGTCTCGTTTTTGGGAGATTCGCCACATTCCCAGGTAAATACAGGACGGGGTATTAGACCCTGTTGACGCCTTAAGTCATTATGCGAGAAAACGCTCGCTATGTGGTTTCAAGTCCTTCCGCTCAGTACGTTTTCCGTCTTTGATGAGCGTCGTGCGTTGGCTTGGCGATTCGCCGCCGCGTTGGTCTTGCTGATCGCCATGCTCACCGTGGGGCGCGCCCCCTATAACGCCCTTTTTCTAATGGGCATGGCGATCGCGGCCGGTTTGATTTCAATTTTGCTAGAAACTCATCTGGGGGTTCGAGACGGTAAGAGCCGAGTGCCAGCCAGTGCGCTGGCTCTGTGGTGGGCCATTGCTTTGATCGTATCTCTTCACACCGGTTTTCCTAGCGTGATCGGGCAGGCCTCATTTTCGAGTACGTCGGCGTTTGGGCTTCCGCCGAGCATGCTTGCGGTGAAAGAAAATCTTTGGCTCTTACTTTCGTTGGCCGGGATCGGCTTCTCGTTGGGATTCAACGGATCGCGTGCGCTTTTGGCTGTCATGAGTTTCGTGTTCTTGGCGGCTGGGCTTGCAAGTTACCACGGCGTTGCGCGTGGTGATCTGCTGGATGCGAAGTCGATCTTGTTATTGATGAGTTACGCCGCCGCGACGTCGGTTCTGATGTTTCGCTTCTCGCGCGCGATGACCAACCGGCTGCAGAGTTCTCTTGGTGGACTCGTGCTACGGACGAGTGACGCAAAAACGCGACTGAACAAACAAACAGATGAGCTGAGTTTGATACGAGAGGGTCTTTTGGGAAGCTCGGATTTACAGGGCGAACAAGCTGGTCCGGGTTTGGTTGAGTGGGTTAAAAACCGCAACATGGGCCTAGAGACTCTGCAAATTCTCGAGCGTCCGAAAATGACATTTGAAGAGCTTGTTCAAGATGCACGAATGGCTTTCCAAGAGTTTCAAGTCGAAGGCCGTAAACAAGGAGAAGTCCTAGGGCCGGTTCGGTTTGTGTTTTTCCCGCCGGCGGCTGGTTACGATGAAAAGGCCGACGTGAGCGTTGATCGCGAGGCTTTGCGCGAAGGGCTTCGTGCGTGTTTGAGATTGGCCTATGAATCGCTTCCCGAGTCGGCTGGGCATCGCAGAGAAGGTGTTGTTCGGCTTTCTATTCGTCGCGGTTTGAGAGTGGTGGAGATCGCGGTCGAAGACAATGGTCGCGGACTAAGCAATCAGAACTTGGAAGTCGAATCGAGATTGCGGCGTTTGCGCGAATCTGTGGAAATGCAGGGCGGCCGCTTTGATCGCATCGCGCGTCTCGGCGTAGGTGGGCGAACGTCGATGGAACTTAAGATCCTTCGTCAGCTTCCGCGTTCGGCCAAGTATCGGCCAACGCTACGGCACGTTGGGACGGCGGCTGAACTCGAATCGCTGACCGGCGCCGAGCCACTTTCGCATTCGGAAATTTAAATCACGTGCGGTTGATCTGAGGGTGGCGAGCCGAGTCGGTGACTGGCCGCTCGTTTCAGTCGGTCGTCGATCGCCTGCCAAAGCTCATCGTGGCTTTGTGTTTCGCGATACAGAATCAGGCTGGATTTGCCTTCGGTTTGATCGGCCGACCTTAGCGCCGCGTAGAGTTCGCGAGCGGCGAGTCTGGCGTCGGAGTTGAGAGAAATCGTCTGAAATTGCGGGCTCAGTTGTTTTTTGTGTGCGTCGATTTCCGCCTTGGACCCCCAGAATACCGAAAGCGGTTTGGTTGGCATGTAGTGATGCTCGGTGTGACCAGGGCTGGCGACCTTTTTATTTTCCGAAGCGAAGAGAACAGGGGTCAAAATATTTGCGGCACGAAGTGCCGCTTCGAGTTCGGATTTGGTTACCCCGCCTGGGCGAAGCACGGTGACCTGATCGTCTTCGCAGCGAACGACGGTCGATTCGACACCGACGTCACAGGCCCCGCCGTCGAGAATGAAGACTTCGCCGGAAGCGATCGCTTCTGGGAATTCAGTTCGCACGTGATCGATCGCCGTTGGAGAAGTTCGTCCGAAGCGATTGGCGCTCGGGGCGGCCAATGGCGTCGCGCATTTCGTGAGAAGTTCGAGGGCAAGTGGGTGATTGGGGACACGAATCCCGACGGTTTCTAGGCCAGAAGAAATAAGATCGCTGACACTGCTATTTTTCGGAACGACCAGAGTCAGGGGGCCGGGCCAGAATTTTTGCGCAAGGATATCGGCCGATGTCGGCCAAGAACTGACAAGAGATTTGGCCTGCTCAAGACTAGCCACATGAACGATGAGCGGGTCGAAGCTGGGACGGCCCTTGGTTTTAAAAACTTTCTCGATAGCGAGTGGTCGATCGATTCTGGCGGCGAGGCCGTAGACGGTTTCGGTCGGCATTGCGACGAGCCGGTCATTTGCCAGAGCGTGGACGGCGCTCTCGATAGAATTGACACTCTTGGAACTCATGCCTCGTTTCTAAACTTCCTAAGCAAAGCTGACAAGTGTCCTGGTTTGGACGAGTTTTTTACGTTATCCTGCTGAAAGATGAGCGCAGAGAGTGGATCAGATCGTTCAGGACGTGTTCAAGTTTCAGTCTTTCCTTTGGCAAAGGTGACGTTGTTTCCGTCGACGACAAAGCCGCTCAATATTTTTGAGCCGCGATACATTGCCATGATCGAGGACGCGCTGAAAAACGATGGGTTGGTAGCGCTTGCGTATCACGATCCCGCCACCTCCAAGGCTCAAGATCACGGCGTTATGGGGCATGTGCGTACGGTGGCGGGTGTGGGACGAGTGCAGCTGGTTGAAAGACGGCCGGATTCCACCATGGTGATTCTGCTTCACGCAGTCGGTAAAGTGCAGCTTGAGACGGCGCTTAAGACAGACCTTCCCTATATCCGAGCCGAGGCACGTTGGCTGGAAGAAGACAAATCGCTGTCGGATGCCTACCTGTTCGTGCTCTCGCGTCTGATGCGAGATCTGGGGCGATGGCTTGCGGCCCACATTCCATCGTCCGAGGATCGTGAAAAGTTCATGGAACACCTTGAAACTCCAGAGGACAAAATCAACGCGATTTGCTCGTTGATGGTGTTGGACTCGGAAACGCAGCAAGCGCTTCTCGAGGTCAATAGCCTCGACGAGCGCTGCTCACAGCTTGTGCTAGCCATCGAATGTGAATCGCCCACTCAGTGAATGTTGGGCAGTGAGTACGAGGCGCGGCAAGTATTAGGTGAACCGGTGTCTCAGCGCTGAGGTCGCCCTTTGGCGACAGCCGGAGCTTCGAGAGGGTTTTCCGGCCAAGCATGTTTTGGGTATCTCGCGCGTAGCTCTTTTCTTACTTCGAAGTATGACCCCTTCCAGAAACCGGGAAGATCGGATGTCACTTGCACAGGGCGATAGTTGGGCCCGAGAAGATGGAAGGTGAGATTCGTCGCGCCGATCTTGGGGTTCTCCTTGGTGCCAAAAAGCTCTTGCAGGCGAATGGCGACGAAGGGGGATTGTTCGCTGGGGTATTGAATACGAAAGCGATTCCCCGTGGGAGCTTGAAAGTGACTGGGGGCAAGACGCTGTAGCGTGGTGGAGAGTTCGGGTTTTAAGACAGCAAGCGAACGTTCCCAGGTCGCGGCAAGGCGCTCGGAGCCGTCTTCGGTGAAGAGATCTTGAATCGATTTTTTTCCGAACAAGAGCTCTTCGAAAGCAAGCTTGAGACCTTCTTCCAAAACCGTTTGCGACGCCTCGGAGTCAGAGCTTTCGGTGGCGAACTTAAGACGATTTAAAAATGTGCGTACCGGCTCTAGGCTTTCAAGTCGTTCGCGTCTTTTAAGAAGTTCAGTTTTTAAGACGTCAAGAGTGGTATCGGAGTTGGCCCCTTCACGAGCGCCGTCATCTAGCGGGAGATCGCGGTAGAAGGTTGCGCGGAGGCCGTAGACGGAAAGCGTTTCGTCGTCGAAAACGGTTTGCGTGTCTTTTCGAATATCACTTGGGCGAAGCGCTTTTAAGGTCTCCACGGAAACCGGCGAGGCCATGGTGACAAGCGGGTCGCCGCTTGTACGTGAGATTCCGGCATCACCGCGGATGGCGAAAAAAAGCTCGGTCGTTTCGAGGCTTGACGACGGATGCAGTTCAACCCCACGGCCTCCCACCATGCGCGCTTGTGGAGCCCGTGGCCGTCTTCGGCGAGCGATGCGATCGGGATAGCCCGCTAGCAAGAGCTTTGCGACGAGGTCTTCGTCCCAAGATTCCGGAGCCTGGCTGGCCCCGCGATCTATGCTCAAGAAACGGAGATGGGATTCCCGCGCGCGCAGCACGGTTTGGCGAGCTTGGCGGTCGATGCGACGTCCACTGCTGCGAGCTTCGTCTTGGTGAAGGAGCAATTGGTGTCGAATAAAGAGATCGCACTCAGATGCGGCATGCGCGTGAGTTTCGCGATCAAGGAGAAAGTCGCGTTCAGTTAAGATCGCGGCCAAAGTGGCGGCCAAGAGCGGAGCCATGGTCTGACCTTCAAGCAGGAGTCGCGCGGCTCTTGCCGGTAGCCCGCTTGCCAGCATGCGTTTGCCAAGTGTCGTGAGTCTTCGGTTTGTGTCCAAAGCTCCGAGGTCTTGCAGGGTTTTGACAGCAAGGCCCAGCTTTTCTGCCGGCGGTGCTTCAAACCAGCCAAAACTTTGCGGATCAAAAACTCCGAGCCCCGCAAGTTCCAAGACCGTATCGGTGAGATCGAGATTGAGGATTTCGGCTTCCGTGAATGGACGAAATGAAATTTCATCCATCTTCGACCAAAGACGAATGGCTGTACCGGGCCCTGTGCGACCCGCACGACCAGCGCGTTGCTTGGCGCTAGCCAAAGTGATGCGGCCAAGTACGAGAGAGGAGAAACCAAGTCGGTCGGTTTCTTGAAAACGCTCGAGACCGGAATCGACGACTGTGCCGACGCCGTCCAGAGTCAGCGAAGTTTCGGCGATGTTCGTGGCGAGGATCATGCGGCGTTTTTTTCCGTCGCGTTTTAAAACGCGCGACTGTTCTTCTAGCGTCAGGCTTCCATGTAGTTCTAAAATCTCGAGATTCGGAAGCGAAGCCTCCAGCGTTTCTTTGAGGCGGCGAATTTCTCCGGTGCCAGGAAGAAAAACAAGGATGTCGTCCGTCCGACTTGGAATGGCGGATTCGCCGACACGAAAACGACCATTGGCGATCGCAATGAGATCGGACTTTATAGTCTCGATCCAATTTCGATCGGTTACGAGTTTAAGCGGTTGAAGCGAGTTGTGAATGCTTACCGGAAACGTTCGGCCCGGAACCGAGACGATGGGGGCATTTTTACCGTTGATCTCGAGGAACTGAGAAACGACATCGGCATCCAGAGTCGCCGACATCACGATGATTTTCAGGTCGGGCCGTTCGAGGGTTTGGAGCTCTTTTAATGCGGCGATAGCGAGATCGGTGTAGCGGCTGCGTTCGTGAAACTCATCGAGAACGACGGCTTCAATACCCTGTAGGCTAGGGTCTTGGCTAAGGCGTCTTAGAAAAAGACCTTCGGTGAGATAGGTAAGTTTCGTCTCTGGTCCGGCTCGGTTGTCGAACCTGACGATGTAACCGACGTCGGCTGGCAGGTTCCACGCGTTTTCTTCGGCTACGCGGGTGGCCGCGGCTCGTGCGGCGATTCGTCTGGGCTCAAGCACGAGAATTTTTCCATTGACGAGATTTCGACTCAGAAGACCTGGAGGAAGTCTTGTGGTCTTACCGGCTCCGGGTTCGGCGACGACGACGAGGTTGGGGTGCTGTTTCAGAGCGGCCGCGATCTCCGGCCAGGATTCGTCAAACGGGAGATGGATCATAGAGTGATCTTGCTGCACTCAAACTCGTGAAAGCCAGAAAGGCAGCCGCGAAGATCGCCCTTGGGTTTAAAACGAACCCAAGAAGCGGTCATCGGAGGAAAGCGTGACTTGACGGGGTCGAAATGAAATTCGTCTTTTCCATCATCGAGAATTTTCGAGGCGCTGATTTTTAAACGAGGTAAGCCGTCTTTTGCGCTGAAGCTGTAGTGATGAAAGTGCCCGATGGTGCCGTTCCCAAGCCCCTTGGTGTAGACAAAAAGAGAATTGGTTTTTTCATCAAAGAGGCGCGAACCGACGATCGCCTCCAGCGGTTTAAGGCCCCAGTAGGCGTGTGGTCCGCTGAGGAGTCCCGGGTGGTGTGGGAAGAGAATCAGGGCTGGGCCTCGCAGCGGCTGGGTGGCGCTAGGAGAGTTTTTTGGTTTTCCGCGCTTGGCGACGGCGGTGGCCGCTGGTGTGTTGCCGATGCCAAACGCCACGTAATAGGAGGAAGCGTTGTACGCTCCCATTGAGCAGGCGACTCGCATCAAGACGCGTGTTTTGGAGAGTTCAATGAAGTCGAGGCGGCCATCGGGAATTCCTTTTTGATCCCAGCATTCGAAACGAGGCGTGGAGTCGCAAAGCGAACTGAGCGGGCTTTGCGCAAGGGACTTCGCAAGACTTTCGAAAACAGGTTTTAAAACCCTGGCCTCTAATTTTTTTCCGGACCGAAGTTGAACGGGAAAAGACATGTGCTTGGCCGCTGGCACACATTCCTTTTGCTCGATGGGAGACGGAGATTTGGTTTGCGCATGCGCGGAGTGCCTGGTGAGGCTAATTGATCCGGCCGAAAGGAGAAGCGAGAGCGCTAGGATCATCCGGTGGGAGAGCCAAGACATCTTCATATGTTCAAACCTGGGATTTGATGAGTTTGATAACTTGAGAAAGACCGGGAAGACGCTCATAGAGCAGTGAGCCGGCATCATAGAAATCGCGGTGATAGACAACGAGGTCGCCGCTTTGTTGGAAGCGAAGCTGGGAAGCGCCTGGGACCCAGAACTCTCGGCCGCCGTTGAGGTTTTTGTGCCGAAGCGCCATGCGCCACGCGATCATCGCCTCGTTACCCAACATCAGACGCGAGTCCCACTCGAAACGGCAGGCGATGGTGTTTTTGTACATGCGATCGAAGTAGCGGCGCAGGGGCTCGCGTCCTTGGATTTCGTGGATCGGGTCGAGGAACGAAATGTCCTCGGCGTACATCGAGCTTAAGAGGTTGAGATGTTCGTGATCGAGTTTGTTGAAGTTCTCGAGGAACTTTTCAAGCCTGCCATCCATGAGAGAACGATACCGAGAGATTTCGGAGTTGAGTAGCGGCAGGTTTCAAGGCGCACCATGCTGCGCGTTAGTTTCTTGGCACTCGTGTTGCTACCCGGGTGCTGCTGCATGCCCGGATTCTCGTGAAACGAGAGTTTATGGGCAAAACAACACCAATCACTCGATCGTAGGGGGAAAAATGATCCGTAAAACAGTTTTGAAACGTGTGGGCCAAATGGGCGTCACGCTGGCAATGGCAGCATCGGTCGTCATGGGGACGACAGCGTGTGACTCAGACGACGCACGCGTCATCGGCGGCACGATTGCGATCGTTGCAGGCGCCATCGCTATCGACTCGGCAACGGATCGTTGCCATGGCGGTTACCGCACGGTTTGCCGTTCGACACGCGACCGTTGGGGACGTGTGCATCGCGACTGCGACCAAGTTTGGGATTCGTGCGCACGTCGCTATGACAGCGGTATCATCTTGGATGCAAACTCTCCACTTAAGCAAGACGTCGCCGTGTCGCAATTGGCTCAGAAGTACGCGCTTCCCATGGAGTCGGCAGCTCGTCTGAACGATCTCTTGGTGCAGGCTGCAAAAGGTGAGACGTCGGCGATGGAGGCTCTTGGGCTTCAGGGTGACGACTTGAAACGTGTCGCACGCTACCAGCTTCCTTCGAAAGAGGCGCTTGAAAAAGTGGCGGCTGTGCTCGCGGTTAGCCGTTCGATGGCCGAAGATCTTGTGAACAAGATCATGAACGAAACAAAGATGCAGATGGCTGATGTTACAAGCCCAGCTTGGAAAGCTTGTATGCAATCGGGCAAGTGGAAGACCGATGCCAATGGCGGCACTTGCAAATCGACTTCGTGGTCGGGTTGTAGCCCAGAGACTGGCGCTTCGGTTTGCGCTCCTCGCTGAGATAGCGAGATCTCATATTGAGACAGTGTCTAGCCAGTAGGCACCTGCCAGGGTCCGCACGAGCAAACTCGAATAGGGTGGCTGAAGGTGTGGGCCCTTTTTTGCTTCTCATATAGAGGAGAACGCAATGGCTCGTGTAACGGGAGGCTTGGATGTTGGTGAGGATCGCGTTGGTTTCAGCTCCTGGTGCCGATCTCGATAAAGTTCGAGCCGCATTTCGCAATCCGATGCGTTTTACCATGCGAGAGTTTCTTTCGATGGAGTCTGTCGTACACGGGCTGGTTTCGTTTCCGACTGACGTGTTGTTGATGCGAATTCCGCATTTCACGGATCGTCACATCGTGATGGCCAACAAGGCTCTACGTCGTTTTCATAAGTCCACGGTCGTGGTTTTGGCACGAGAGGTAGATCCCTCGGCGCGCGTGAAGTCGACCGGGATGGAGCGGTTTAAAATTCTGCAGGAACCTTTGGAAGTGGCGGATCTTCCGGCGATCGTCGAAAAAATGCATCGCGGAGAGGAATCTCAGCACCGTTTGCACCCGCGCGCCCGACGAGAGGGGATGGTGCAAATCATCGATCGAAACGGCGTGGTGCATCGCGCGCAGTTTTTGGATTTTGCTCAGATGGGAGCAAGGCTTTCGGTTGCAAGTCTCAACAAGTTTCAGCCAAAAGATTCGGTGCAGATCGTCTATGGCTCGTCATCCGAGCCTGGTAAGTTTCATAAGGTCGAAGCTAAGATCGTCTGGTCGACATTCAGTGGTGGCTTCGTCGACCAGTTCATGGGTGTGAAACAGCAGATGGCTGGCATCCGCTTCATTGCAGCTTATTAACGAACGTTGCGGTGCAGGCTATAGTAGTAGCTCTGTAGCTCCAAGAACGAACGCTTGGCTTCGTCTTGTGCCTTCTCCCAATCCGACTTGCCTGCCGACTTCGCGGCCTTCCATGCCTTGCGAGCCGCTTCGATTCGCGGCGTGATTTCCGCAGTCGCTTTCTCTGCGTACTCGACGACTTCTGGCTTCGTCTTTTCCGTCTTGCGGCCCCAGTTCCAAACAGCGTGTTCGAAGTGCTGGATGCGTTCGTTCAGTGTCGTGATGAAGTGGGCTTTGTCAGCGTATGGATACGGGCGCTCGGATAGTCCAACAGCCCATGTCGAGTTTTTCGCCCACGCTTCGATCTCGGGGTTTGGTGCGCCATAGGTGCCGCGGTTGAATGTGATTCCGTGATTCACATCGATCGGCTGGTGACCGGAGTAAGTTTTAGAAGGCTCGGTCGGAGCTGGATTGGCCTTTGGCACGAAGTGATGGCCGCCGCCTTCGTGGCCACCTTCGGCGCCATGCTCATCATGGGCAAATATAACCGCTGTCGAAAGCGAAATTGTCAGTGCGATCGCAGTCGCGACCAAGGTTTTCAATGTGAAGGCAGGCTTCATAAGGCAAAACTCCATTCGTCGTTAGAACGACTCGAGTTTTGCTCGTGAATTGGAAATTCGTCAAAGGCTGGATGCCGAGCGTCAGTCGGGGTAGCGCTGGCCGCGTGTTCGGCCAAGGACGGCGGCAAGAGATTCAGAGCCATGAATCGTGGTTTCGTGAATAGAAAACAGGCGATCGCGAGCGGTGAGAAACTTCTCAAGCGCGGCTTCGGCATTTTGAATCGAGCGATCGGGCCCTTGACCGCTGCGTGCTTGCTCGAGGCGCTGTCGTAAAAATCGCTCCTGGGCATCGTAGATGCCTCGAATTTCAGCATCCGTATTGAGGCGTGTTTGCAGGCGCTGGGTGAAGGTTCGTAGCTGGCTCGAGTTGACGTTCTCGGCAAGGACAAGAAACTCCGAGCCCGACATTTTCACTGGGATTCGGCTTTGATCCGACACCTCTTTTAAAATCGCGGCGGTTCGTCCCAAGAGTCGGTCTCCCGTGGCCATTCCTCCGGCTGCGAAGTTGTTAGCGAGGCCGAGGTTTTCGGCATTGATCCAAATCGCGCCTCGATTGGGCGTACGCTCGGAACGCGCGAAGGTCTCTAAGATATCGCGAGTCCGAACGTGTCGTCCGTCCAAGAGGCCGGTTTTTGTGTTGGTGAAGAGTTCCGGTGCGGTGAAGGTGCGCGTGCCATCTGTTCGATTGAAGAAGTGTTCGCCGCGTAAGACGGAGTCTCCGATGTCGTTTCGGTATTCGACGATCGAGTACTCTCCGACACGGAAAACTTCGCGCGATCGGGTTTCATTGATCGTGGTCTGGGCGTTTCTTAAGACCGACGCCGGATGGTTGTTTGTAAGAGCGACGACTTCGGTGCCGTTTGCGGGGAGGCTTGTAGGTGCAATGAAGCTTAGGCGAGGTGTGGCGTCGCTTGCGGGGGCGGAGCCGCCGTATTTTGTCGTGTCCGCGGCGAATTGCTCTTTGGTCGCAATCTTGTGCGCGCTTGCTTGGCGTTCCGCCATGGAAAACGCATTGGCAAGGTTTTCGTTGTTTACGATCACTGAACCGATAGAGACATTTGGCTGAGAGTAGGGCGCATAGCCTAAACGAAAATCGGCGGCGCTGGTCGCGCTGGCCGTGCCGTTGACGGTTGCTTCGCGATAGGCTTGAGCGCGCACGCGAGACTCTTCAGTGAAGATGGCGCGGACATCGCTTTCGCGCACGCGCCGAGCTATCTGATCAAGAAGGGCCTTCGCCTTTTGTGGATCGGTTTCATGAAGCACAAGTGCGAACTCGTCGCCACCTGTTCGCCAGATTTGCCCCTTGTCGCCCACGACGTCTTTTAAGGCTTTGGCGACAGCTTGAATATATCGGTCGCCGATTCTCATGGAGTTTGCACGCATCTCGGCGGCCGTGCCGCGAAAGCCATGAGTGAAGTTTTTTGAGACATAGCCGAGATTGTCGATGTCGATGACGGCCAAAGTGACTTTGCCGTTGAGATCCCGAACCATGGTTTCTAAGAACTCACGTGCCACGGGAAAATTGGCGTCAAATGTTCCAGTCATAGGGTCGATAGGAAGCTCGCGTATCGTTTTCCTTACTTCGCCACCGGGCATGGTGATCGCGCGTTCAAGGGCGAGAATCTCTTCGCCAAGATCGTTTTGATAACGCACGACTCGCATCGAAGGTGGTAAACCTCTCATCGGTACTTCGGCGATGACTTTGCCGACGGTTTGTTCAAGCGCCACAACTCGCGATTGGAAACTGCGAACAGCCTGCAGGCTACGAAGCGAAGCCGCACTTTCGGCCATATGAGTGGCGGCCATTCTGGCAAGGGCCGAGCCCTTGGCTGCAGCTCCGGCGACGATCGTGGGGTCGACGATGTAGGCGGCTCCCCAGCAAACGAGTTGCGCTTGTGTTGCGAGGTCAAAGCACTCAAGACCTTCGATTTTCTTTTCGATCGCGAGCAGAGCTGTTTCGAAAATCTTCGACTCTGGCTGCTCGTATCCGCTGACCTCGCGCTCGTGCGCATAGGCTTCGGCTTCCTGTGCGCGTTGCCACATGGATTTTGGTACCGGATTCCTTTGGCGGGCGAAGTAATTGGCTTCAAGTCGTTTGCGCTCGAGATCGATCCAGGTGGCGGTGTATTTGTCGGATTGAGCTATGAGACTTTCGAGTTCCGGAAATCGAGTCATGCCAAGCGCGGGGTGGATATCTCGTGCGACCTGAAGCTTGCACTCGCGTGTGACACAGGATTTTAGAAAGCGGTAGCGTTCGTCGGACTCCCGCCGGCCTGCTTTGACAAGCTCGACGGCTCCGGTTCCCAGGTACATAAGGCCTTCGCCAAGGCCGACCAAGAGTTCTCCGGTGCCGAGGATGTAGCCCTCACGACACTTCTTAAAGTCGAGGTTTTCGGAATTGAAACTGTTGTATTGGCAAACGGAGGCGACGTCACATTTGCGAAGACCATCGGCGAGATTGGAGTCTTTGCTGATCATCTCTTTGCAGACGGGATTGGAGACGGCTTTTTGACAAAGCTCGACGCCGTCTAGTACGGCGCGACCGTGCCAGGTCGACGAGTCACATTGATCGCCTGAAGAGAAGTTTCTATGGTAGGCGCAACCGAGCCAGACTCGGCTTCTGTCGGCGGCCTTTTCTGCCATTGTTAACGGGCGAGGATCTACGCGCGGCCGTTGTGGTTCACGAAACGGAGCGCTGAGTTTGCGAGCGGTTTGAGACTCGTCGTCGGCCTTGCCGTGGACTTTAGAAGACGGCAGGACCATTAGCGCCAAAACGCCATAGAGGGATATACGAACTAGAGCTTGGCCTACGACAAACACCTTCACACCCGCTTACGTGCCACGATTGACGATTTCTCGCCTAAGGTCCTTCAATTGACTTATCGGACTTTGGACGGTGTTTTTTGAACTTCGAGGTGTTTCAAAAAGAGAAAGTCGGGGTTTCCCCCGACTTTCTTATGTGAAGTTTCCGTGTGGTTCGGACTCTAAGTCGTGATTAGAACCAGTATTTGAGAGCGCCGTTCACTGTGAGGCCGTCGGACTCATTATTGGAAACCATGAGGTATTTCGCTTCGACGCCAACCGAGACGTACGAGATATATTCGCCAATCCATTCTTGAACTGGAATGTCGAAACCGATGATCGGCGCAAGACCGAAATAGGTGGCGTCTTGATTGATCACAGGGCCGGTTGCGATGCCGATGTGGCTGTACTTGATCAGCGGGATATCACCAGCGAAATGGTAAGAGCCGCGTACGAGAACGGTCGTGCGTTCGATGCTGCGAGTGTCTTTGTACTTCGATGTGTTCGAAGAGTGAGTCATCGACATGCCGAGGCCGAATGGAACATAGGGTTGGAAACCAAATCCGAAACCATATTCCGCACCGCTGTTGTAGCTGCCCTCGGGACTTGTAAGTCCCATGGTCACATCGATATGGGGATTTAGACCCTCTTGCAAAACTTCGCGAGGCGTCGGGAAAGTCGATGTCGAGGTCGATTCACGAACCGAGAGATTTGTGCTGGCTCGGGCTGTTACGGCGCCAAGAGCAATGCCACCGACGAGCGCCGCGAGGGCAAGTGTTGTGAAGGTCGTCATTGGGCGAAACATATTTTTCATTTCGTACTCCTATCGTCAGCTCATATGAGCGTGTTTGCACGGACGATCAGAGCATAGGAGAGTGGTGAAAGCAAAGTAGTGCGGCGTCATTGGCGACGCAGCCGAAAAACTAGGCGACTTCTTGGGTATCTTGTTCCATCGGATTCACCACGGCTGTTGCCGGTAGGCAGATCACGAAGCGGGTATTGGGACAGGTGGGATCGTAGTAGAAGGTGCCACCGTGTTGCTGAATTATTGTGCGAGTGATACTGAGGCCCAGTCCCGTGCCGTGGCCAGGGTCCTTGGTGGTGAAAAACGGCTCGGCAAGTCGTTTTGCGACTTCCGGTGCAATGCCGTCGCCGGAGTCCGTCACGCGAATTTCGACGTGCTTTTCGGTTTGGTGTGACGAGATTTCGATCCAGCGCTCTGGACGATTTTTGATCTCGTCAACGGCGTTGCCGATGAGATTCACCAGAACTTGTTCGATCTGAATACTGTTGCACTCCAAGATGAGATCCGTCGGCTGCAGGCGGAGCTGCACCTGATTGTTGCGGATTTTTTCCGAGCAGAGCTCCGAGACCGAACGGTAGATTTCGCGAAGTGCGACTTTGTTTTTCACGGGATCGTCTTGCCGTGAAAAACGCTTTAATCCGTATATGATTTTGGTGATGCGGTCGACTTGCCTGAGGGCGCGTTCGGCGCGATCGACGCTTGATTTTAGCTGCGTCACGGTGATGGCAGGAGTATCGGGGACTTCCTTTAGCCGAGTGAGGCTGGAGCGGATCATGTCGAGCGAGCCCGAAATCACGGTGAGTGGGTTATTGATTTCATGGGCAACATTGCTAGCCATTTCGCCAAGTGAAGTCAGGCGGCCGAGATGAATGTTGCGGATGCGTTCCGCCTCGAGTTCGGCATGGTCTTGTTTTTCTTGCGTGACGTCCGTACGAAACGAAATGAATCGCTGAGTGACGCCTTTTTCGTCGATCAGGGGCACAATGTAGGATCGGACCCAGTAGATATCGCCGTTTTTTTTGCGATTTTGAATTTCGCCTTGCCAGACTTTTCCAGACTTAATGGTGGCCCACATTCCGCCAAAAAACTCTTTGGAGTGGAATCCGGAATTGACGACCTGGTGGGTTTTTCCGATGAGCTCTTCGCGCGTGTAACCGGAGATCTCGCAAAAGAGATCGTTGACGTAATTGATAACACCGCGAGCGTCGGTGCTGGAGATGATCGTGAATGAGTGAAGCGACTCGGCGATCTGAGTTTGCTCAGCCATCGTGAGAGAGTTTTTGTCAGAGTCTTTTGGTGTGGAATTCGACATCTTTTGTAACTTATCGGAA
>CAUJGS010000036.1 GCA_963170185.1 Bdellovibrionota bacterium | reverse complement strand
GCGCCGCTTGGGTGGCTTTCGATTTTGGGACGTTACGCGCGCTTTGCCGTGGCCGGTGTGGCGCTCGCATTTGGCTGCATGATCTATGAGCCGATTATCGAAGAGTTTGGTTCGCGGTTTTTCACTCGAACACCGGCTCTGATATTGGCGATTTTCGTGGGTGGGGGCCTTTACATGCTCGTCGCGAAGCTCATGAAGTTGGAAGAGTACGAAGAGACCACGGCTCGTGTTTTCGACAAGATCCTGCGCAAACTACGTAATATCAAAAAAAACGGCTAGAGACAGTTAGAAGGAGCTTGTCGTGAGCGAAAAAGCGAAACGCCTCTCCACCTCGACGATGATCTTTTTGTTATTCGGAACGTTGTTCTGGTCGAGCTTTTTTGCCTTTCACCCCAGGTATGCGCAGTTCGCGCGTGAAGCGAGAGCCTCGGACGCGAAGGCCGTGCTAAATCTCACGGCGCGAAACCTGGCGGATCAGCCGGGGCTGTCTCCCAAGGACGCCCTGGCAAAGAGCATGGCACATGTGTTCGCCGACAGAACCAGCTTACACACTCGCTACTACGTATTTGGATTCAGTTGCCCGCATGACAACGACCCTGAGTCGGTGTCGAGCCAAATAGCGGCCTTTCACGCAGGCAATAAGGGACGAGTCGTAGACTTTGAAAGCAAGGTCGCATCCGTGCTTTCGATGTACCCCTGTTCAAAAGCTTCGCGACTTTTTGCGATCGGCGACATCGGCTATGGAACTCTGGATGTTTGGTCTATCGCTATGGGCGAAAAGCCGGTGCATCATCTTCCCGATGGAACATTGAGGAGTGTGGGCAAGGCTCGTGCTTACAAAGCCGGTGTGTACCTGCTGGGATTTTTTCTTGTGTACGGTGCTTGGATTTTCCTGCGCTGGAAGATGCTGACGCCTAGGAAGTGGCCGATCTCAATTGGCAGCCGCCTTGTGTTTTTCTTAGGGGGCTGCCTCATCTTCCGTCTGGTCTTCGATGGGATTCAGAAGATTACAAACTCTGTCGGTTAGCGAATCGTGAATGTCGAGCGACGCTGTTGACCTTGGCCGCCTGCCGCTGGGACTTGGCGTAGAGGATCGGGCATTTGTTCGCCGCTTGCTCGCATTTGCTCGGCGCTCGCTTCGACTCTCGTCAGAAGGTCGATAATTTCAACTCCGGGAATCACAGTGCAAGCAAAGTACATTTCTGTGTCGCCTGTGCTCTTTCGAACTGGAAGAACGGGGCGAGAGTCTCCACGAAGCGCTTCTTGCGCGAAAGCCGAGAAGTAAGGGCGAACCACAATACGACCGCTTTGGACGCCGCGACCGTCGCGGTCGGGTTGCACTTCATAAGACGGTGCTTCCCAGGCATTTTGTACGTGCTCGGAAAGGCTTAAGAGGCGAGCCGAATCACCAGGAATTTTTAGGCGTGAAGACGTGTAGGTTGAAAACTGAACCTCAACGTCGATGGAATCAAACACGCCGGCCTTAAGAAGATCGCGATATTTCGGATTTTGGCTGATGCGTTTGATTTCGTCGGCTTGACGGTCGGCGCATTTTTCTTCTTGGCGCGAACGAAATTTGTGGGCATCCGCACCGAGATCCGCCGTTCTGACGGCGCGAACTTTTCCGTCTTGCTCGGTTACGCGATACGCGTCGCGTGCATTCCCGAAAATTCGAATGGGGGTGCCGTGAGCATCTGCACGTTGTGGGAGATTTTGAAAGCCTGTCCAAAATGTCGAATACTCGGCATAGCCGCTGGAGTTGGCGCGTGCGTCCGCTGCCGGAGAAAATGCCGGGTTGGCGTTAGCGAAACTAGTGAAAAGCGGAGCGACCGCAATCGCAAGCCCGATAGTCAGCTGTTTTGAGATCTGGTTACCCATGGCAAGTCTCCTTTTCGAGTCCGTTAGAAACGGGGCTCGAACTATATGACTGCAAACCATGCCAAGGCTTTTTGGTGTCGTCTTAAACGGTTTGTGGAGCGAGCGTGGAATAGGTTCGAGGTGAGCTGTTAAACTCTTGTACAGATGTCGATCCCGCTTCGGCAGGAAAAGCAGTGCACCTTAAGGCTTTCTCCCTCGGAACGAATCGTGTTTTCGCGAAGCTCGGTCTGGCATTTGGGGCATTTGAGTCCGCTTAATTGAAAAACGTGGGTTTGTTTTAGCGCCTTGTAGGTAAAAAAGCAGGTGAGTCCAAACCCTAGCGGCACCAAGAAAAAGTGCAAAACCGGAATGAGAACGGAGATCAGGGTTGCCGCCAACCAAAGGCCGCCTGTTTTAAGTGCCCCAAGCTGTCGCTCGCTAGGCGTGAGCACCGTGACTCGCTGGATGGCATGGCCTTGGACGTCTTTGTCGGAGGACTCGATTTGTGTCTTGAACTGGCCGTCTTCGGTTGCGAGTTCGATCATTTGGTCTTCTCCGAGGGAGCGTGCGTTTCGTCTTCTTGAAACCCATGTTGGGCGAGAATCTTGGCGGCGACAAACTCGTAAAACGAGGTACGGGAGATCATTTTTGAAACCCCGTGTCCGATCACAGCCGCCAGCATCAGAGGAAAGATGGCGCTATGGCGATCCGTCATTTCGAGAATCAAAACGAACGACGTAAACGGCGAGTGTGTAAGTGCCGCCAAGGCTGCCGTCATGCCGACAAGAACGGCAAGGCCTCCCATTGGAACATCAAAGAGGTTCGCAAACGCCGAACCAGCCGTGCCTCCGAGTGCTAAAACCGGTGCGAAGATCCCTCCGGCCGCGCCTGACATGTAGCTAAGAAGCGGGCCGAAGAAACGACCGACGACGTCGACGATTTCGGCCGAGCCATCGGTGCTAGAAAACAGCAGGCGATTGAGAAGCTCTGTGCCGGAAGCGCGATACTCTTGCGAGCCAAAGCGGATCAGGGCGCAGAACAAGAGACCTGCACCGGCGGCGAGAAGTATTTTTTGAGAGAGCTTGGTGATTCGGCTGCGCCACTGAAACACCGCCTTTAGGCCTTGGCCGAAAAGCGTGCCGATGACGGCGGCCAAGATGGCAAGCACAATGGCCCACGGAATATCGGGCCATTGAAACGAGGCAAACTTTGGATATCCCAGGTAGAGATAAGGGCCAACCAACGTCTGTGCGATGAAGCCGGCGACGATCACCGCGTGCAGCATACCTGTGCGAAACGAGTTGAGGTGAGTTTTGCCGAGTTCTTCGACGACATAGGCGATTCCGCCAAGCGGTGTGTTGAAAGCCGAGGCGAGCCCGGCCGCGCCACCGGCTAAGAGAAGCCCTTGAAGGTTCTTCGCGAGCCATTGTTTGGGAAAGACTTTCGATGTGATGTAGAACACCGATCCCGCGATTTGAAGAGTCGGACCTTCGCGCCCAATCGCTCCGCCGCTGACGACAAGAAGCATGGAACTTAAAAATTTGACGATGATGACTCTAAAGCCAAGAAGTCGTCGGATAAGACTTTGGGACTCTCGCGATTCCTGGGGGGCGACCGTGCTGGCCGCCATCAGCTGCGGGATTCCGCTGCCGTTGCTAAACGGCGCCGCTTTTTCGACGAGCAGCCATGCTAGTACAAACCCTGTCGGGACAAAGAGAAAGCTCCAATCGCCGATTTCTTGAAAGATGCGGCTTGAAAGCTGTTCGGCGTAATGAAAGCTGCGAGCGTAGATCACGCTGATGGCGCCGGTGGCTCCGGCCGCCACCCAAAAAGGCACGAGCTCGAGCGTGCGTTTTCGGACTTCCGCGATTTCTGTTTTATCTTGAAAGAGATCGGAAAACTCTTTGAGTAGCCCGCGCGCGAGTCGCTCTTGGTACTT
This sequence comes from Bdellovibrionota bacterium, assembly GCA_963170185.1. GTDB lineage: Bacteria > Bdellovibrionota > Bdellovibrionia > Bdellovibrionales > JAMPXM01. The sequence goes on along the minus strand of CAUJGS010000036.1, from coordinate 63,785 downwards.
CATCCAATTCTTGAGCGCGGTGAGCGACATTACTCAAGACCAGCTTCGCGTAAACGGGTTTTCGATTCTTGCCAGAGTTTTTCGAGTTCGTCTTGCGAACGGGCGTCCCAGCCGCGGCCGTCTTTCTTTTCAAGTTCGCTTGCGAGTTCGTGCAAAACTCCGTAGCGCCGTTCGAAACGTGAGTTGGTTTCACGCAAGGCCTGTTCGGGATCTAGCCCGCGATGGCGAGCCAGTTGCGCAACGGTGAAAAGCAGATCGCCGATTTCGCTGGCGATAGGGTCTTGAATCGGGCCGGTTTCGGCGTGGTCCTTTGGGACGTGATGGACGGAGTTGGCTTCTTCGAGAGCTTTTTTTAGTTCGGCAAGCTCTTCGTCGATTTTACTCATCACGCCTCGCCAGTCTGGCCAGTCGAAGCGACGCTTCTTGGTTTTGTCTCCGATCTTCGACGCCCGTTGAAGGGCTGGAAGCGCCAGTGGCACGTCGAAGCGAAAGTCGGTTCCTTTGATGTTTTTCAAGACCGTGCGTGGACCAGCGTCTTGCGACACGCCAGTGGCTTCGAGCGTCGCTTTTTCCGTGGCTTTTATTTCTTGCCAGTTTTTTAGAACCTGGTCGCTGGTAATGCCTTTAAAATCAGCGGCTGTTTGCCCAGACTCGTGATCGCCAAAGACATGTGGGTGGCGACGAATCATCTTTTCGTTGATGCTGCGAGCGACCGCCTCGATGTCAAAGCGTCTTGTTTCGTTTGCGATTTGCGCGTGCAAGACGACCTGTAAGAGCACGTCGCCCAATTCTTCGGTGATCTTTGAATCGTTCCCGTTTTCGATGGCCTCTGCCAGTTCAAAACTCTCCTCGAGAAGATAGGGAACAAGAGAGCGATGGGTTTGCTCGCGATCCCAGGGGCAGCCTTCCGGGGCGCGTAAGCGGCGAACGGTTTCTACAAACTCGGCGAAAGCTGTCAGGACGGATTGAGGAGTGGGGCTTTGGCCTTGGGAATTCTGTGTGTTTTCAGGCATTAGGCTAGGTCCCACAGGATGCTGGTCTTGTCGAGGCACGCGCTTTGCGGCAAAGGTCGAGTCAAGTAGCGCGTCGGCAGAAAAACTCGGGTAATCTTTAAGGAAGTCACATAGGTAAAACAGCGGCGAGATATCGGCGAATCATTTATGGGCAAGTTCGGAAAACCTGGAAAAAAATCGTCCTTCGGGAAGAGCGGTAGCCGCGAATCGTTGCATGCGAGATCGCATTACATCGATCACTCGATGCGGTTCTTGGATTGGGTAAACGATCTCGGGTTTGAAAAAACCTTTCTCGGATCGATCATCGCCAAACTGGATGAAAAGCTTCAGTTGCGCCGTCTTGCAGCCTTGTTTTTGTTCTCACTGCTGCTTTCGTTTCTCTTGTTCAACGATTTTGATTTCACGTTCTCGGCACGCATTGGCGACACGGTCGCGCGTGATATCAAGAGTCCGGTTTCGTTTGAAATCGTCGACGAGGTTTCCACCGAACAAAAACGCAGGCAGTCCGAGCTTGGCGTGACTCCAGTCTTTGACTACGACCGCGGCACCTACGACGAGGTTTACGGACGCATTTACAGCGCGTTTCGCAAAGGGCGCGATGAAATGCGAAAGGTCTCGCTTTCCAAAGATGAATTCGAGCGCTGGGATCAGTTAAAAAAATTGATGGCCGGCAAGAGTCAGTTTGAAAAGCTGCTGGGCGCTTCGGTTTCGGAACCGGTTTACGAGTGGTTGATTGAAAAACGATTTTCTCCTCGTATCGAAGCGGCGTTGACGGATCAGGTGGACCTTTGGTCCCAGATGAAACTTGTCGACAATCTGCCGCAGTCGGTTCCGCCCAGCACAAAAGAGGTTCTGCTTCGTGAGGTCACGCGCACCGGGCGTGGGCGAGAAAGTCTGAACACGGCCGTGGATATGCGCGACCTGCGTGATGAAGAGGGTTTGGGTATCGGAGCCATCGCGAAACGACGTGCATTCAACACGTCAGATGCGCGACTTTATGAGGAGCTGGCTCGGGCGCTTATTCAGCCCACCGTGACTCCCAATCGGCAAGAGACTGAGACCCGACGTGAAAAGGCTCGTGCCGAGGTACTTCCGGTTGTGATCTCGGTGAAAAAGGGTCAGATCATCATTCCGGACGGCAGTGTTGTTTCTCCCATCCATAAAACTCTTTTGAATCAGATCGAAACTCAGCGCAGTGACCGCAATCGCAAGCTGGTGAGTCTTGTCACCGCGACGATGTTTGTGGTGATGGCACTCGTCTTCTTCTCATACTTGCGTCGGTTCACTTTGAATCGCGTTGAGATATCGAACAAAGATCTCGCCATCATGGGGTTGGTCACGATTCTGGTGACGGTGATGACGAAGTTTTTCATCTTCCTGACGAACGCGGCGTTTTCATCGCACTTTGGCTCGATGATTCCCGAACAGGCGTTTATGTACCTAGCGCCTGTGGCGCTGGGGCCGATGTTGGTTGGTCTTTTGATCGTTTCAGGCGAAGTGGTTTGGATCTTTACGCTGTTCATGGCGGTCGTGCTTGGGGTCATGGTCGACTTCAAGTTTGGTTTCGTCTTGGTCAGTGTGATCGGCGGTCTTGCGGCCGCGCGAGGAGTTCACAAGTTTAAGCGACGAAATGACTTACACTGGGCGGGAGTGCGCACCGGGCTTGTCAATGCCGTCATGGTGCTCTTGGTGACGACGATTCTTTCTAGAAACGACGAAGCCTTTCTTTCGACTTTGGCGTGGTCGGTGCCGGCGGGATTTTTGTCGGGCTTGATCGCGTCGCTTTTGGCTTCGGCCGTGGTGCCGATTTTGGAGTCGTTGTTCAATGCAACCACGGACGTCGCGCTCATGGAGCTGGCGAATCTCAACCACCCGCTCTTAAAAGAGATGATCGTGAAGGCACCTGGAACGTACCATCACTCGCTCGTGGTGGGCTCGATGGTGGAGTCGGCGGCCGAAGAAATCGGAGCCAACCCGCTTCTTGCCAAGGTGATGAGCTACTATCACGACATCGGCAAAACCGAACACGCCCAGTACTTCATTGAAAACCAAAAACCTGGGCAGAATCCGCACGATCACTTGAGTCCTCACATGTCGAAGACGATTCTGATCGCTCACGTGAAAGACGGTGTGGAGCTTGGGCTTGAGCACAAACTTGGAAAGCCGATCATCGACGGTATCGTGCAGCATCACGGAACGACGTTGATTCAATTCTTTTACAACCGTGCGGTCGAGAATCAAGACGAGGAAATCGACGAGGTCCACGAAGAGGACTTCCGTTACCCGGGCCCGCGTCCGCAGTTTCGCGAGGCGGCGTTGATCATGCTCGCTGATTCTATCGAAGCGGCGTCGCGCTCGCTGGATGAACCGACGCCGATGCGTCTACAAAACATCGTGAAGAACATCATTCAGCGTAAATTCATGGATGGCCAACTCGAGGAATGTAATCTCACGCTGAAGGATCTTTCGATCATCGAAGATGCCTTCATCCGAGTTCTTTTGGGAATCTATCACCAGCGTATCGACTATCCGAAGCGTGCGGGCGGTGGTGCGGCCGACGCGCCGACATCGCAGTTCTCCGGGCGCGGAAATGCGTAAGCGGCCGGTTGTCGAGGTCGAGTTTATCGCAAGTCGCGGGCAGCGAGTGCCGAAGGCTTTTGTGAAGCGCGCGGTGGTGGCGATCCTAACCGAGCTTCGCAAACCGCTTCGTCTTTCTGGCAAAGCGAAAAAAGCGTTGGGCGGTGCGGAGTCTTTGCAGCTGGTGTTCGTCACGAAGTCCGAAATCGCCAAACTCAATCGCGAGTATCGCGGCAAGGCTTACGCCACGGACGTCTTAAGTTTTGCGCCGACGGAACCGGGCTCACTTGGCGAGCTGGTGTTTTCGCTCGACGTGCTGAAACGGCAGGCGAAAGAGCATGACATGAAGTTTCAAGACGAGCTTGGCTACATGGTGTTACACGGTGTCCTACATCTCTTGGGCTATGACCACGAAGTGTCGGTAGCCGGCGCAAAGCGGATGTTTCGACTTCAGGACAAGGTCTTTGACGCTGTTAGACGCCGTTGGTAAGACGGTTTCATGAGCATTTCGACGCAAGCTTCTGACTTCAAAGGGCGGCTAAACGCCATCTTAGAAAAATCCTCCGAACTACGGGGGTATCTTTGACATTCCTAAAAAGGAAAAACGCCTTCAAGAGGTGACGATGCAGTCGGAGAACCCGGCTGTCTGGAATGATCCCGAGAAAATGCAAAAGCTGAACAAAGAGCGTTCGCTTTTGGAGAAAGACATCACGGCGTGGAAGTCCTTGTCGTCGCGAAGCGAAGACGCGCTTGTGCTGCTGGAAATGGCCGCTGAGGCGGCGGATGAGTCTTCGTTCGAAGAAGTCGTGAGCGAAACATCGGCTTTGGAAAATCTCGTTCACGAACTTGAAATTAAGAAGATGCTCTCTGGCGAATTGGATGGCAATTCGACCTATCTTTCGATCAACGCCGGCGCAGGTGGCACGGAGGCTCAGGATTGGGCTGAAATGCTTTACCGCATGTACATGCGCTACGGTGAAAAGCAGGGATACAAAGTTTCCGAGATCGAACGTTCCGACGGAGAAGCGGCGGGAATCAAGTCGGCGACACTTTTGATCGAGGGCCCTTATGCCTATGGGTATCTGAAGGCGGAAAACGGCGTGCATCGCCTGGTTCGCGTGAGCCCTTACGACGCCAATGCCAGACGACACACTTCGTTTGCTTCCGTGTTCTGCTGGGCGGAAGTCGACGACGATATCAAGATCGATCTCAACATGAACGACGTCAAAGTCGACACCTACCGCGCTTCGGGCGCCGGTGGTCAGCACGTCAACAAAACGGACTCAGCGGTTCGTATGACGCACATGCCGACGGGCATTGTGGTGCAATGTCAAAACGAACGCTCGCAGCACGCCAATCGCGATCGTGCGATCAAGATGTTGAAGGCGGCTTTGTACGAACGCGAGGTCGAAGCCCGCAACAAAGCCAAGGACGAAGCGAACTCGGTGAAAAAAGCCGTTGAGTGGGGCTCGCAGATTCGCTCGTATGTCATGCATCCCTATCAGCTAGTAAAAGACCATCGCACGCAGCATGAGACCAGTCAGGTTCAGACGGTGATGGATGGCGGCCTAGATGATTTCATTTACTCCTACCTGAAAAATCCCGTGAACGAACGGGTCGCAACGTCTGCTGGCCTAGGTGACGAGTGAACGTGAAGCTTTGGCTGGCGGCCCGCTTCTTGGCGCATCACACGGGTGCCGCGGGTGGCGGTGGTCACGGCGACGGACAAAAGCGTGTGCCGATTTGGCGCCGCATGGGGCTGCCGGCGATTCTCTCGATCATAGGTCTTGCGATTGGCGTAGCTTCGCTCACGGTCGCGATGGCCGTGGTGAGCGGGTTTGAAGCGACGCTTCGTTCGGCCTTGATCGATGTTTTTGGCGATATTCTTGTCGTTCGTCGCGGAGAAGAGCCGCTGACTTTGGAGCGCGCGCGGTCGCGTTTGAAAGAGGCACTTCCGGACATGGTGGGGCTTACGCCGTTTATCACTTTGGAGGCGATCGTGGTTGGGCAGGGAAAGCTCAACGGTGTCGTGATTCAGGGTGTGGATGAAAAGTCGGTCGATTCGGTTCTAAAAATTCGCTCGCGCGTGATTCGGGGTGAATTTGATATTGGGCACAGCGAACGCGAGGACGCCGAGATGCCGCGCGCTTTGGTCGGAAAGGCTCTCGCGAAACGCTTTGGCCTGGGGATTGGCGACAGGTTCAAGGTCGTTTTGCCGAAGCCGTCGGCGCAGGACACATCGGCCTTCGTTTCCAGTGTGGCGGAGTTCAAAGTCACGGGCATTGTCGATTTCGGAAAGTCGGACTACGACGAACGCACGATTGTGACGTCCATCGCTCAGGCAAAACGAATCGGCGCGATCTCGGCGCCGTTTGTAGGGCTTCGTGTGAAACTGAAGGATTCGGCTCGCGCGCAGCAGGCCGCGATCGATCTCACCCGGGCGCTTGGTTCGAACTGGTGGATCATGGATTGGACAGAGGGGAATCGGAACTTCTTTCGCGCCATCAAGTACGAGCGCATGGCGATTTTCTTTGTGATCTTCATTATGGTGATCGCGGCGAGCTTTAATGTTGCGAGCAATATTTTTATCGGCGTTCTTCGGCGCACCTCGGATGTTTCGATTCTTCGCGCTTTGGGGCTTTCCAAGCGCGAAGTGGCCGCTATTTTTCGCTATCAGGGATTTTTGTTTGGTGTGGTGGGAACGGCTTTCGGGTTGCTGCTTGGCGTGTGCTTGGCCGGCGCATTTTTATGGGCGCAGAGTGCGTTCGATCTTCTTCCAGCCGAAGTTTACAAGTTAAATAGAATCGGTGTGGAATTTGATCCCATCGACATCGGGATCGTGGTGTTTGCGGCCGTGACGATTTGCGTGGTCGCCTCGCTGGCGCCGGCGGCGCGGGCGTCTCAGCTTGATCCCGTGGAGGGTTTGCGACATGACTGATATGGGCTCTCGTTTTTTTCTCGAATCGCGCGGGGTCACGAAGTCTTATCCGATGGCGGGGGGACAGCGTCTTGAGATCTTGCGAGGTATTGATCTCACCATTCAAAAGGGCGAAGCGCTAAGTATCGTCGGCGCCAGCGGTGCGGGAAAGAGCACGTTGCTGCATATTCTCGGAACACTTGATCGTCCGACATTGGGTAAGGTCTTTCACGCGGGGCTTGATCTCACGCGCCTAAATGACGATGAACTCGCCAAACATCGCAATCAGACAATGGGTTTTGTTTTTCAGTTTCACCATCTCTTGGGTGAGTTTTCGGCTTTGGAAAACGTGGCGATGCCGCTTCGGATTGGCGGCGAGCCCATGCATCTCGCGGTGAAGGCGGCCGAGGAGAAACTGGTGTTGTTGGGGCTTAAGGATCGTCTGCATCATCGGCCCAATGAACTCAGCGGTGGGGAGCAGCAGCGAGTCGCGATTGCGCGTTCGATTGTGCGAAAGCCGCAGATTCTTTTTGCCGACGAACCGACAGGGAACTTGGACACTCAGAACGCGGCGCGTATTCAGGATCTGATGTTCGAACTGCATCAGACGTTGGGGCTCACGCTTGTGGTCGTCACCCACGATCAAAACTTCGCTGCTCGCTTTCCACGCATGCTTCATATGCGTGATGGACAGTGGGATCGCGGGATTTGACGCTCTGTTTTAATGGAACGGTAACGCATCGGGCCGTTTTGACAAGCCCTTGGGATTCCACTAGGCTCTGGTCCAGTCTACACAAGTGCTGAATTTTTTTAAAGAATTTGGAAAGTTTGAGGGAATTCATCCTGGGCCGCAACTTGAACCACCCCCTACGTCTGACCCCAAGTCTCTTCACCGTGTCCGTCTTGGCAATCGTTGCGACCGCTTTCACGTCGTTCACGTTTGTTGCTCAAGCTCAGGACGAATCTCGCGAACCAGCCCAGTCTCGAACCCAGGCTCGAAGCTCTGGAGCAAGTGCGAATCGGACGCAGCCGCGCGCGACGCCGGCACGTCCGCGCACAGGCAATCGAGCTGCCAATCGCGCGCGTGCAACGAATCGCGCAAACCCGGCCGCTCGAACTGGAACGGCGGCGCGGACTCTTGTTCCTAGCGGAACGGGACCGACGGTTCAAAAGATCGTGGTTCAAGGCAACAAGAAGATCGAGGCCGACGCGGTTGTCGCGAAGTTAATTACCAAAACCGGAGCGGCGCTTGAGGCGGACAAGGTTCGTCAGGATCTCGATTCGCTGTTCAAAACAGGTTTCTTTTACGATGTGAAAGTCGAGCGCGCGAATGTCGAGGGCGGAGTTCAGCTGACCTACACGGTTGTTGAGAAGCCCTCGATTGTCGAGATTGCATTTGCTGGCAATGTCGAAATCGATTCGACCGAGCTTCAAACGACGGCGGCGCTTAAGGCCTACGAAGTTCTCAACATGGGGAAGATTCGCGAGGCGGTCGAGAAAATTCAGAAGCTCTACGAGGACAAAGGGTTCTTCCTGGCTCGTGTCACACCTCGTGTGGACCCGGCTGGAAAAGATGGGCGCGGCGAAGAGGCCGTGAAGCTCACGTTCGACATTCAGGAAAACGACAAGGTCAAAGTTAAGCGCATTTCGATTCTTGGCAACAAGCACATCCCAGATGGGCGCATCAAAGGGCTTTTGCAGACGCAAGAGGGCGGGTTCTTTAGCTTCATGTCGAGCAGCGGCTCGTACAAGCAAGACGCGTTTGACCGCGATGTGCAATTGATCAACTACCTGTATTTCAACGAAGGTTACGTGCAGGTGAAGGTCGATCGTCCTCAGGTGTATGTAACCCCAGACAAAAAAGGCATCTACATCACGATCCGCGTGGAAGAGGGCGAACGCTACAAAGTCGGAACCATCGACTTTGCTGGTGACCTGCTTTTCCCGCGTAGCGAGCTTGAAGAAGCCACTGAGATCGACGGCACCGAATGGTACCAGCACGAAACTCTTCTGAAGGACATCCGCACCGTTCAGGCGAAGTACGGTGACTTGGGTTACGCTTACGCGAACATCATCCCGCGCACGCGTCCTCGCGACAAAGACCGCGAACTCGACATCACGTTTGAAATCGACAAGGGCAACAAGGTTTATTTTGGTCGCATCAATGTCGTAGGAAACTCGAAGACGCGCGACAAAGTTGTTCGCCGCGAGCTTCTTGTCGAAGAGGGCGAGCTTTACAATGAGACTCGTCGTCGCGAGTCGCTCGACAACGTAAAACGCCTCGGTTTCTTCGACGAAGTGAACTTCAACTCTTCGACTCCGGCTGAAAACCAAGACCTGATGAACATCGACATCGTGGTGAAGGAACGCAACACTGGATCGATTCAGGTTGGTGCGGGGTATTCGACCTACTCGCAGTTCATCTTCAATGGTCAGGTGAACCAGATTAACTTGCTTGGTAAGGGCCAGCGTTTGGGTGTGTCGGTCGACATGTCGAGCAACCAGTCGCTCTTCAACTTCAACTTCACCGAACCTTACTTCCTCGACACGAATTGGTCGGTGGGCGTCGATGCTTACCAGTCGAAGCGTACAACGACGGAGTACGAGGAGACAAAAAAGGGTGGCGCGCTTCGGGTGGGTTATCCGATCACCCGGTTCTTGCGCACGTTCCTTCGCTACAAACTGGAATCGGCGGAAATCAACCTTGATTCGGAGTACGGCGATCCTGTTCTCTTCCCGGTTCCGATGCCCGGTGGCGATCCGAACCCGCAAGGGAACCCAAACGGCGTGACATCGTCGGCGACTCTGACGTTGGAATACGATAAGCGAAACGACCGCTTCACTCCGACAAGTGGTGTGTACTCGTCACTTTCCTTGGAGTACGCGGGTCTTGGTGGCGACCACCAATTCACCAAGGGGATTGGAACCGCACGCTTCTACGAGAAAGTGTTCTGGGACGTCGTTTTCCGCAACAACCTGACCTACGGGTTCATTCGTTCCAACGTTGACGGGCGCGAGCCGCCATTCAACGAACTGTTCCTCTTGGGCGGTGCGAACTCGCTTCGTGGATACAACTGGTTCTCGATTGCTAAACGCAAGCGCTCGACAAAGGTGTACAACGATCTTATCAGCCGAGGCTTTCCACCGGAGACGGCAGAGATCCGCGCGTGGCGTCCGTTTGGTGGCAAAGAGCAGCTTTTCTATCAGGCGGAGTTGGAGTTCCCATTGATCACGGAAGCGGGAATCAAGGGCGTCGTATTCTACGATATCGGAAATGCGGACGACGTTTTGGCGCTTTCGGAGTTCCGTAGCAACGTTGGTTTTGGTTTCCGTTGGTTCTCGCCAATCGGTCCTCTGCGTTTTGAGTGGGGTTTCCCGCTCGAACGTAAGCCGGAGCTTGAAGAGCCGGCGGTGGTCTTTCAGTTCGCGATTGGAACACCATTCTAAGATTTAGTTTTGTAGAGTTTGAAGAAAACGAAAAAAGGAGATTTTCACATGGGAAATAAAATTACAGCGATGGCAGCAGTTTTGGCGATGAGCTTCGTGGCTTTGGGTGCGTCGGCGCAAGAGGCTCCGAAGGCAGATGGCGCGGCGAAAGTCGGAATCGTCGATATCGAAAAAGCGATTCGCGCGACTTCAGCTGGTCAAAAGATGACCAAAGATCTTCAGGGCGAGTTCGACAAAAAGAAGAACGAGTTCACGAAGCGCGAGGGCGACCTGAAGAAGATGTTCGAAGACCTCGAGAAAAAGAAGTCACTTCTCACAGACGAAGCTCGTGAAAAGAAGGCGATCGAGATTCAGCAAGAGCGCATGAAGTTCCAGCAAGAAGTTGCAGAGAGCCAACAGGCGATTCAGAAGAAAGAACGCGATATGCTCGAGCCGATCGCGAAGAAAATGGAAACGGTTATCGATAAGCTCGCAAAAAGCGGCGGTTACACAGCGATCTTGGATCGTCGTGCAATTCTTTGGGGCGCAAAAACAGCGGACCTCACAGACACAGTCGTAAAAGAGTTCGAAAAGTCGAAGTAAGTTTTAAGTGCCTTAAGGAAGAGTTGTTAGGAGAGAAAAATGGCGCCCGAGTCGTCCAAGCCGGTTTATGATATTTCGGATATCTTGCGGATTTTGCCGCACCGATTTCCGTTTTTGCTGGTGGATCGGGTGGATCGTCTCGAGCGAAACGGTGATGGTAAGAATCGAGTCGGTTGGAAAATCGAGGCGGTAAAGAACGTCACCTTCAACGAGCCATTTTTTCCTGGCCACTTTCCGCATCGGCCGGTGATGCCGGGTGTTCTTCAGATCGAGGCGATGGCGCAGGCGGCGTGCTTGGCCGTCGTCGATCCAACGGGTCCGGAGATGGATGTGGCCATCGCCGGTATCAACGAAGCTCGTTTCCGCCGTCCTGTGGTTCCCGGTGATCAGCTTAAGCTCTTCGCTGAAATCGTGAAAGACCGTGGGCAAATCATGGTCCTCAAGTGCTCGATGCAGATCGACGGCGAAACGGTCGCGGAAGCGGAAATGATCGCCAAGGTCTTTTTGAAAGAGAAGCCCAAAGAGTTCGTAAAGGTTTAGACATGAGCGCGAAGATTCATCCGTCGAGCTTTATTTCTCCGGAAGCCAAAATCGCAGACGATGTGGTCATCGGCCCGTTCTGTATCGTGCGTGGCAAAGTCACGCTCGGCAAAGGGTGCGTGCTGGAAAGCCATGTCAGCCTTGGAAATGAGTTCGGAATCGTCGAGATCGGCGAACGGAACATCTTTAGCGCGGGGGCCGTGGTCGGCGGCGCTCCGCAAGATCTCTCATATAAAAATGAACCGACGAGACTGATAGTCGGAAACGACAATATCTTTCGCGAAATGGTGACGGTGAACTGCGGTTCGCCGAAGGCGGGTTGGGGAACCACGCGTATCGGCAACCACTGCTTGATCATGGCGTACTCGCACGTCGCGCATGATTGCACCATTGGCGATCACGTCGTGATCGCCAACACCACGCAGCTCGCCGGCCACGTGACTTTCGAAGATCATGTGAAGGTCGGTGGTATCTGCGCGTTCAATCAATTCGTTAAGGTCGGCATGTACGCCTACATCGCCGGCGATTCGGCGGTGAACAAAGACATCTTGCCGTTCACGATTGCGCAAGGGAAGTACGCGGTCATGCGTGCTTCGAATCGCATCGGAATGGAGCGCGCCGGATATTCGAAAGAAGACGTCGAAGCGATTAACCGCGCTGTGCGGATTGTCACCAAAGGTGGCGGCACGGTGGATGAGTCGATCGCACGGATTCGCCAAGAGTGTGGCTCGAGCCCAACCGTTGAGAAGTTCATTGAATTCGCGGTGAGTTCGAGTAGAGGGCTGGCACTATGACCGAACGCAAGGATTCCGATACGCTTCGTTGCGCGGTTGTTGGCGTAGGGTACTTGGGAAGATTTCACGCTCAAAAGTACGCGGCTTTGGCCAAGGACTCCGCGCTTGCTGGCAAGATCGAGTTTTTAGGTGTCGCGGACGCAAGCTTGGAGCGCGCCCAGACAGTGGCGACAGAGCTTGGGTGCAAGGCGTTTGAATCGATCAATGAACTTTTGGCGATCGCCGAACGGGGAAAGCTTGATGCCGTCACGATTGCGGCGAGCACGCGAGCGCACTACGATCTGACGAAAAAGTTTCTTCAAGCTGGCGTTCATGTGAATGTCGAAAAGCCAATGACTTCGACTTTGGAAGAAGGCGAAGAGGTCGTGGGGCTTGCGCAGTCACGTGGTTTGGTTTTGCAAGTCGGCCACGTCGAACGTTTTAATCCGGCTCTGATTGCGGCCAAAGAAAAGCTTAAGCGGCCGTTGTTTATCGAGTGTCATCGTCTTGCGCCATTTAAGCCACGCGGTGTGGATGTCGACGTGGTTTTAGACCTCATGATTCACGACCTCGACGTGATTCTGTCGCTCGTGAAATCGAAAGTCGTTTCGGTTTCGGCGATCGGGACACCGGTATTGACTCCGCTGGTGGATATCGCCAATGCGCGAGTCGAGTTTGAGTCGGGTACGGTTGCCAACATCACGGCAAGCCGTGTGTCGCAATCGGCGACTCGCAAATTTCGCGTCTTCCAGGAAAAACAATATCTCTCGATCGACTTCGGTTCCGGCGACGTGAATCTCACTACTAAAACGGGTGGAGACTGGCCGGAGGATTTGTCGAAAGTCACCGACCCCAAAGAGCTTCCACTCGATTTCGAACATTGGAGTCTTGAAAAAGGCGATGCTCTGCTGGAGGAGACGAAGGATTTCTTGAAGGCGTGTCGTCGCGAGATCGATGTCACGGTTTCGGGTTCCGATGGCCTTGCGGCGATGAGGCTTGCGGCGCAAATTCAGTCTTCGATCTCGGAGTCCCTTAAGCGTCGCTCAGAAAGCGGAGCTAGTCTGTGAGCCGTGTGAAGTGAGCGATACGTCGGTGGGCCAGTCTGGCCGAGTTCTCATCGTTGCCGGCGAAGCTTCTTCGAGTCTTTACGCACAGAGAATTCTTGAAGCGTGGCAGTCGGCCGGTCGGAAGGTCGATGCTTTCGGCATCGGCAGTCGCGAGATGGAGTCTTTGGGTTTCCGTCGTTTGGGAAAGTCCGAGGAGATGGCCGTCGTCGGCCTATCGGAAGTGATCAAACACTTCCCGCTGATTCGTCGCGTATATCATTCTTTGCTCGACGAATGCGATCGGGTGAAGCCGGATTTTGCTTTGTTGTTGGACTATCCGGATTTCAACTTGCGCTTAGCGAAGGATTTGAAAAAACGCGGCATCAAGGTCGTGTACTATATTTCGCCGCAGGTGTGGGCTTGGCGCCGAGGGCGCGTAAAGCTGATAAAAAAAGTTGTAGACGAAATTCTCGTGCTCTTTCCGTTTGAGGAAGCGTTTTACCGCGAACACGGCATGAAGGTGAGCTTCGTCGGACATCCGCTTTTGGATGAGCTTGTAAAACGCGACAACGAACGCAAGTCGGTTCCGGCGCTTCGACGCGAGAAGTTTGGCATTCAGCCTTTCGAGACGGTTTTGGGTCTCATGCCGGGAAGTCGTGAAAGTGAGCTCAAGCACCACCTTCAAGACCAACTGGCCGCGGCGGAGCTACTCGTGAAGCGTTATCCGCAGGTTCGGCCGGTGCTCTTATGCGCTCCCACGATCGAGCGCGAGCGTCTTCAGGGTGAAGTCTCGAACTTGTCGGTCCCCGTACAGATTATCAAAGCTGATCCGCTCGACATGATCGAGATGTGTGATGTGTTATTGGTGGCGTCCGGAACGGCGACTCTGATGGTCGGTCTTTTGGAGAAGCCGATGGTCATCATGTATCGCATGTCGCCAATCACCGCGTGGTTTGCCAAGCGACTTGTGACACACACGAAGTATTTTGGAATGGTGAACCTGATTCTCGAAAAAGAAGCCATGCGTGAACTCTTTCAAGAGGCCGCTTCGCCAGAAGGCATGGCGACTGAGCTTGAGCAGCTTCTCGATGAGACTGTTCGTCGGAAAAAAGTGATCGATCTTCAGCACCTAAAAGAAAAGCTCGGAGCCGTTGGCGCGACCTCAAGAGTCGTCGCGCGCCTTGAGGAATACTTCAAAAAATGAAATCGCTCCCATTGCACGCTGTTCTGCTGTGGCCGCTTTCGCTTGTCTACGCAATGGTCATGCGTATTCGCGCCTGGTTTTACTTGGTCGGCGTTTTTCCCAGTGATCCAAGCGGGGCCTACGTTGTTTCCATCGGAAACCTGCAGGCCGGTGGGACGGGGAAAACGCCGTTTACCGTGATGCTCGTGAACCGTTGGAAAGAGAAAGCCCGCATCGGGGTGGTCAGTCGTGGATACGGACGAAGTACCAAGGGCGTTTTACGTGTCGAACCCGATCGGCTTGAGGCGGCTACTCTTTTTGGTGATGAGCCGACGCTCATCGCCAAGTCGACGTCCGTTCCGGTTTTTGTTGGCGAGTCCCGTGTGCGTGCGGCGCAGGATCTGATTGCGGCCGAGGGCACGCGGCTTATCTTGCTAGACGATGGGTTTCAGCATTTAAAGCTTCGCCGCAGTTTTGACATCGTCTTGATCGATGCGTCGGCTCCGGACTGGCATTGGCGAGTTTTGCCAGCGGGTCGACTCCGCGAACCTCTTACCGCACTGGAGCGCGCGGATCTCGTGGTTTTGACGAAGACGGAACTGGCTGAGGCCGCAAAACTCAAGGCGCTTAAAGCGGATATTCGAAACCGATTGGATATGCTACGCCGAAGGCAGGTTCAGATTCTCGCTCTTCGCCAAGACCTTGTGGTCTCGAGCACGGTGCGAGCAGGAAAAGCGTATCTCGTGGCGGGGCTTGCGAGCCCATCGAATTTTTTTGAACTGGTGAAGCGACAAGGTGTTGAGGTGGCCGGTGAGTTGGCATTTGGCGATCACTATTCCTATAGCGACGCCGATGTTAGGAAGATCAAGAGCCTGGCAAGTCAGGCTGGCGCGAATAGCGTTTTGACCACTGAGAAAGATGCCGTCAAACTTAAGGCAGTTTGGGAGAAGATCGAGCCGGCTCTTTCTCTTGAAGTAGCAGGTTTGAACTTGATACCTGTGGATGAATCGGACCGTGTCGGCTTGGAGCGTTTGGATGCGATCATTATGGATCAAACTCGTATTCTTTCTCGTCCCAGTCGCCGGTAATCTTCTTGGTTGGCTGTGGTTTGATGTGTTTCGTATTCGACGCAAAGTTGCCGTCGAAAACGTGGCCTTGGCGTTTCCCGAGAAAACACATTCCGAGCATGTCCGCATTGCGCGAGCCTCGTTGCTTCACATGGGAAAGTCGCTGATCGAGTATTTCTGGCTTCCGCTAATGGAGAAGGCGGACTTCGAAAAATACTTCGAACTGCGAGGAACGGAAATCGTTGATCGATGTTTGGCAGAGGGTAAGGGCGTTTACTTTCTGTGTTTGCATGTCGGAAATGGCGATCTCAGCACGGCGGCCGCGTCTCGCCACGGTTGGCCGATTTCTTTGATATCTAAGATCTTTAAAGCCAAGTGGTTAAATGACCTCTGGTTCCGACTGCGCGGTCGGCATGGCACGCAGTTTATTTCGCCGGAGAAAAGCTCGTTTGAGATTTTGCGCGCGATCAAAGCAAACCGCATCGTGATTTTTGTTCTCGATCAATTTATGGGCCCTCCGATCGGCTGCAAGACCACCTTTTTTGGAAAAGAAACGGGAACGGCGATGGGGTTGGCCGTGATGGCCGAGCGGACCGGAAGTCCTGTGATTCCGGTGGCGACCTACCGCCAACCAAACGGCCACCACGTTATCGAGTTTTCCGAGCCGATTCCCTGGCGAGCCCCAGACGTTGGACCAAGTCGTGACGAGAACATTCGTGCCATGACCCAGGTATATACGGATAAAATCGAGGAGATCGTTCGTAGGCATCCCGAGCAATGGATGTGGATTCACCGCAGATGGAAAAATTTCGGATGAAACTTCAGCACACTCACTCTGTCCGCTCTTTCGCCGCACGGACCGTCGCGGCGATGACGGCGGTCTCGGTGGCTGTTTCGGCGGCTGTTTCGGTGGCTGTTTTAACCACGGGGTGCGCCAGTCGTTTCCTGCAATTTGAGAATTCCGAAAAAGTTCTTGAGAACAAAGAGTTCGATCAGGCGATTCAGGTAAAAGAAATCGCGACGCCAACCCCGCCCCCCGCACCTGGTGAGGTCTCGGAAGCGGCCGGTGCGGCCGCCCCCGCGCCGACCCCGGTCCCCAAACCCACATCGAAACCAAAGCCCACGCCTAAGCCTAAACCAACGCCAAAACCGAAGGTGGGCAAGGTTGCAAAAGGTCAGGTCAAAGAGGACGGGCCGAAACCTCGTGAGCCGAGTATCGAGGACAGCGAAGGTTTTGCGGCGGGAACGCGTCGTCCGCTTGTGGATCCCTTCAAGGTCGGCGAAGAAGTGGTCCTCGATATTTCCTATTTTGGTGTGGACGCGGGCGAGCTCACGATGCAAGTGCGTCCCTTTGTGGAAGTGAATGGCCGTAAAGCTTATCGCTTTCACAGCATCGCCAAGACAGTGTCGGTCTTTGAGATGTTCTACAAGGTGGACGATTATGCCGAAACGTTGGTCGATTTCGAAACGCTACGGCCATTTAGCTACACCTTGAATGTCAAAGAGTCGAAGCTACTTCGCAATGCGCGGGCTCTGCACAATTGGGAGCAAGAGCGCATGTTCTTCTGGGACAAGAAGATCACAAAAGAAAGCGGCGTCGAAGAGAAGAAACAAGACTGGGAGATGCCGCCATACTCTCAGAATATTTTCTCCTCGCTTTGGTATCTTCGCGTATTCCAGCTAACTCCGGGAAAAAAGATCCAGTTTCGCATGTCGCACGAAAATGAAAATCTCCTGATCACCTGTGAGGTTGTGCGGCGAGAAGTCTTGGATACCAAGATAGGGAAACTGTCGACGATCGTGATTCGCCCTTCGGCGGAAAAAGACGGCGAGAAGAAAAATATCGGCGACAATCTGTTCTGGCTCACGGATGACGAGAACAAGATCATGGTGCGTATGGAGAGCAAGATTAAGCTCGGCACCATTGTCGGTTCATTAAATCGCTTGAAGCGTCAATAGTGGGAGTCTTGCATTGAATATCAAGTTTCTTGGTGCCATTGAAACGGTGACCGGCTCTCGACATCTGGTTGAGTCCAAGTCTGGTAAACGAGTGCTCATCGATTGCGGGATGTTTCAGGGAAGCAAGGAGCTTAGGCTGCGCAATTGGAATCCGTTTCCGGTGCCTGCGTCGTCGATAGACGCCGTGATTCTTACCCACGCGCATATTGATCACTCAGGTTATCTGCCGCGTTTGGTGGCGCAGGGGTTTCGAGGCCCGGTCTTCGTCACGCCGCCAACGGAGGATCTCTGTTCGATCCTGCTTCTCGACAGTGCTCATTTGCACGAAGAAGATGCGCGCTACGCCAATCGCAAGGGCTTCTCCAAACATTCACCGGCGCTTCCTCTCTACACGGTCGAAGAGGCCGAGAAAAGTCTGCGACTTTTGCGGTCGATCGACTTTCACGAGACGTTCGAACCGGCTCCCGGGTTTCAAGCGAAGTTCACTCGGGTCGGACATATTCTAGGCGCCGCCTCGGTTTATCTCGAAATCGACGGTGAGTCGGTTATCTTCTCTGGCGATATCGGGCGGCCCAGTGATCCGATTCTCAAGACTCCGGAGCCTCGACCGGAGGCGGATTACGTGGTCGTGGAGTCCACCTATGGCAATCGCGAGCATGTTGAGTCGAATCTCGAGACTCAGCTTCGCGATGCGATTGTTCGCACGATTGGAAGGGGAGGAATCGTTTTGATTCCTGCATTCTCGGTTGGGCGCACACAGCTGGTTCTTGAAACATTGCTTCGTCTGAAAGAAGCCCGATCGATTCCGGATGTACCGGTTTACCTCAATAGCCCGATGTCGATTCGGGTGAATGGCGTTTTCTGTAAACACGCGGAAGAAACGATTTTGTCGGAAGAGCGTGTTCGAGAGATTTGCGACGTCGCAATTCCTGTAGCGGATGTCGAAGAGTCGCGAGCATTAAATGACCGGCGTGACCCGGCGATCATTGTCGCCGCCAATGGTATGGCAACGGGGGGCAGAATTTTGCACCATCTCAAGAGCTTGGTGGGTGATGCGAAACACACGATTCTGTTCACGGGGTATCAGGCCGAAGGAACTCGCGGCGCGAAGATGCTTGCGGGTGAGCCGACGATTCGCATTCACGGTCAAGAGTTGGAAGTTAAAATGGAGGTCGCGGTTCTCGACAACGTTTCGGCTCATGCCGACGGTTCGGAACTGATCGACTGGCTAAAAAGCGGCCCGCAGCAAAGCAAGGGTGTCTACATCACCCATGGTGAAAAAGAAGCCAGCCAAGCGCTCAAGCTTCGTATCGAAAATGAGCTGGGCATGACGGTTCTGCCGTCGCCGACGCTTTAAAGGTCTAAGCTTCGGTGCTGTGAGTGTCTTTGCCGAGTTCGAGCGATTTTAAGATCGCGGCATAGGTTTCGCCACGCAAAACCTCTTTCACGATAAAGAGCGCGCGATTGAGTTTCGCGCTAAACGAACCGTTAGCCGCCGAACCGACGATAAATCGCTGAGGGTGGGATTTCCACGCATCGCGGATTCGCTCGTTGAGCTCAGACGCCTCGTGGTAGGTTTCCGCGCGTAGAGGATTGTCGAGATCGTAGTTTGTACGAGGGGCCGTATCGAGGTGTAAGACCCAGTCGTAGCGCGCGACTTCTTTTTCGACTGTCGAGCCGACGGACTTGAGGTAGTCTTCGGGCGTCGCACGATCCGGCCAGTAGGCCAAGCCATCAAGGCTTCCGCGATCACAAATAAGCAGGCGTGATCTTCCCGAGGGTTTTTTGTCGGCTTTGTTTTCGTCGGCGAGCATGGCTTCCAGTTCACGCTGAACATAGTAGATGGCGCGCTGTTGGAAACGAACACTGTCGTGATTTTTCCGACGTGGCCATCCGCCGCCATAGAGGATGCTTGCGGACTCTGGGACGACAATGAGTTGGTCAGCCATTTCGGCCATCAAAGCTTGCGCCAATGTCGTTTTTCCGCCGGAAGGTCCACCTGTAAGTACGAGTTTCATAGAACTCGAATACTACGTCCCGGGCATCGATTCCAAGACCTTTGAAGGGGAAGCGGCACTTTCTTTGAGGGCTTATCAAGCCATTACAAGACCGAGGGCGGATAGGCAGAAAATCGACTTCCTACTAAAATTGAGAGTATGGGACAGACTTCTTGCCGCCATTTCAATGGTTACAAGCCATGCACTCAGGTGGACTCGCGAAAAGTAAACTGCGTGGCCGAGTGTCCGGCATTTGAAGCACGTGCCAGAAACAAAAACATTCTTGTGGTTCACTTGGGAGCGTTGGGAGCAGTCGCTCGTTCGACGGCGCTTTTGCCAGCAATTCATAGAAAGTACCCCGGCGCTTTGCTGACTTGGGTGACGGATCGGCCGGGCGATCAGATTCTTGCCGGAGTGCCAGGCATCGACCGTGTGTTGACCACGGTGACAGCGGATATTCTTAAGCTAAGTGCCCTGAAGTTTGACGTCGCGTTGGTCATCGATAAGTCGCTCGAAGCGGAAGGGGTTTTGGCCCAGTTGCGCTTGTTGCCGAAAGAGATCTACGGGTTTCGGGCTGACAGTTTTAGCGGCGTGATCATTCCGGCGACTGACGCCGCGAAAGAGCTTTGGGAGATTGGCCTCTCCAATAGGAAAAAGTTTTTCGAGAATCGTAAAACCGAGAACCGCCTCGTGCACGAAGCTTTGGAGCTTGGCGAGTATCTTTGCGAGGAATACCAGCTTCGTCTGACAGCCGCTGAGGCTTTGGAAGTGGAAGCGCGTCGTGTTGCTTGGAGCGGGAAAGAGACGTTACCAGTTGTTGGCTTGAACACGGGATGCGCAGACACCATCGCCGCAAAGAAGCTTTCCATTGAGGGGCATGTCGGTCTGATTAAAGAGATCGCAAAACTAAAGCGTGTGCGTTTCGTTTTGTTGGGTGGGCGCGAGGATACCGATCGAAATGCGGAAATTGCTAAACTTGCGGGAGTGAGCGGCATCGACGTGGTCGAGTCGGCGACGACGGCTGGAATTCGAGACGGGATGACGAGCGTCGCGGCGTGTGATGTCGTCATTTCCGGAGACAGCTTTGGGCTTCATCTTGCGATTGGTCTTAAACGACCGGTAATTGCCTGGTTTGGTCCCACATGTTCACACGAAATCGAAATCTATGGACGCGGTCATAAGCTTGAAACATTGGCAGGCTGTGCCCCGTGCTGGAAGCGTCAGTGCTCGATGAAGCCCATGTGTTATGACTTGGTGGACTTCCGTGAAATGGCTCGCAAAGTGGTGGGACTTTTGGGAGAGCATTCGGTGGCGCCTGAACGGCTTCGGCTTGAGGTCTCTCCCGGACTGTGATGATCTAGCTCCATGTCGGGCGGACGAAAAATCGCAATTCTGCAAACGGCTTTCTTGGGCGACACGCTCTTGTCGATTCCGCTTGCAAAGGCCCTTCTCGAGCACGAAGTCGCAAACGATAGTCTTCTCTTGATTTGTCGAAAAGGATTGGGCGATTTCTTTCAAGCCTTGGGTCTTTTCGATCGTGTGCTTGAGGTCGAAAAAGGGGAAGCCGGTTCTTACGATCGAGCGATGAACGAACTTGAAACTTGGTGGGCTTACGCCTCTAGCCGAGTTCTAGTTAGTCCGCATGAATCTCCTCGTTCCCGCGTTTGGGCCGCTCGTTTGAAGCTTCGCTCGGTGGTGAAATCAGGTTCGGGTCGCGATTGTCATGTCCACACGGTCGGATATCGGTCGGAGCCATTTGGCATTTTCTCGATGATGTACTCTCAGGCGGTGACGCGACCGATGGCATTGCCGGAGGCCATGCGGCAGCTTGCGCTTTTGCAAGCGGATTGCTTCGTAACCTCCGATCTCTGGCGCGAGCGCCTTAGGAGCTTCGCTCTTGATCAGGCTGACGGACGCGCCGGTGTGGGTTCGGATGGGAAATTGATGGAGGTACCAGGCTGGGCCTCGATGAAGCTTTCTCGCTTTTCTAGCCGAGGGCGCGATGCAAAGCGAATTGCGATGGCTCCGGGTTCTGTATGGAAGACGAAGCAGTGGACGACGGAAGGGTTTTCCGCCGTGGTGGGGGCGGCGTTGTCACGAGGCTTTTCGATAGACCTTGTCGGTACGAAAGATGAGCGTGGACTTTGTGAAGAGATCGTTAGTCAAATCGGCGGTCAAATCGGTGGTCAGATAGCGGAACCGCATGGCGGCGATGTTTCGACACGAGTTCGCAACCTCGCGGGCGAGCTTTCACTGCTTGAGACGACAGAGGTGTTGGCGCGAGCGAGTCAGGCGTTTGTGAATGATTCGGGAGCCATGCACCTTGCAGCCCTTGCGGAAACTCCGATCGTCTCGTTCTTTGGGCCGACGGTTTTGGATTTTGGATATCGTCCCTGGTCGAACTCCGCCTTCGTGTTAGAACCAGAAGAAAAGCTCGCGTGCCGTCCTTGCGGCAAGCACGGTGGGCAGAGCTGCCCTATTGGCACTCACGAGTGCATGAAGTCTATTCGCCCGGAGCGCGCGATCTCGCACTTGCTTTCCTAGGGAAGTTTCTCGTCCCTGGTTTCAAGCGGAATGAAGTCGTTCAAAATCGTGTGAATGGGGCGTAGTACCGTGCCTGCCAGCGGGAGGCGACTTGCTCGCATCAGTTTTAAAACCAGCGGTGTGAGGCGTTCGGTGAGTTCGTCGGTGCGCGCTTGTTTGCGAGAGGAATCGAAGACCCAGTAGAAGATGAAGCCCATCATGAGATACCAAAGCAGAGTCGGGGCGTAAGGCGCGATCTTTTCTCCGCAACGAAAGTCGCTATCATTGATGAGGTCTTCGATGAGGCCGATCGTTCTTAGGCGAATCTCTTTGGTGGCCGGACCAAAGGGCGAAAGCGGGGACTTCGGGTCGACGGCAACGCCGGAGATCGCAATCACGAGCGAGCGTTGGCGCTCGAAGGTTTTCATGCGTGCCCGTACAAGGCCGATATAGCGCTCTTCAAACTTCTTTGTCTCAGTTTTAAGCTTCTTACAGGCCTCTTCGATTTCGGAAAGGGTCTCAAGGTAGAAGACGTTTACGATCTCTTCCTTGGAACTGAAGTGATAGTAAAAGTGGCCCAATGAAACACCGGCCTCTTTTGCTAGATCGCGCATTGTGGTCTTTTCAAAGCCCTTTTCGGCAAAGAGCTTGAGAGCTGTCTCGGCGAGATGCTGTCTGGCGGCCAGGGCTTTGGGGCTAGCCGTGGAACTTTTTGAATTCTTCTTAGTTTCCATAACTTAGCTGTGATTCTGGCAGATAGAGCGGTGGTTGTCTCGATAAAATTTGAACGCGTTCAGAAAATCTGGTAGATTTTGAACATGTTCAAAAAGGAGAGTTTTATGAAATGTAAGCTGATTTCTTGGACACGTGGGCTAAAGCCGGTCGAGCTGGGGATCTTCTTTGCGGGAGTTGCGTGGGTCGGTATCGTTCTCACGATGTCGTTTATGACCCAGAGTTTGAAGGCCGGTTTCGGGTCTGGCGCGGCGTTTTTAGTTCCTCTGGTATTGGCTGTCGTGATCGCTCAGAAGTGTCTGATCGGACCGGCAAAGCGGAAGCTCGCGATCGAGAAGAATTGGCCACATCCCAAAACTGCGGCTGTTACGGCCGGGATTTTTATCTCGTTTGTGACAGTTCTCATCATGATGGTGGCGGTCACCGTCGGGTTTGGAGTTGTAGGCGCCGTGCGGAGCCCCGAGGGCTTGGCTGGGTTGTTTGATCTAGCCAAGCTTCCGACGAATCTCGTGATGCTGTTTTACGTGACAGCCGTCGGCCTCGCGATTGGTTCCTGGGTTTGGATTCCAATCGGTGTCGGCCTAGGCTGCTGGATGCGCCCGCGCCAGCCTAATCCTTGAAGTCGTCGACGTTGATCTCGTAGCGCTTGATCTTGCGAAGAAGGGTGTTCTTCGGGATGTTGGCTTCGGCGACGGTTTTGTTGATACGCCCTTTGTTGGCGCGAAGAGCCGAGATGATAAATTCCTTCTCCGCTTGTTCCTTGAAGGCATCGTAGTCCAAAACGCCGGCTGCCGAAATCTGTGCGGACTGAACGGGCGCCATGTTTTCTTTGGCCTTGTTCACGACAGATTCCGGCAGAGAAGCGACGGTGATCCGGTCGCTGTTCTCAATGATGAACGATCGCTCGATCACGTTTTCAAGTTCTCGAATGTTTCCCGGCCACTTGTACTGCTTCAAGACTTGCAATGCCTCGTCCGTGATCGAGTTGATCTGGCGGTTGTGAGCGCGCGAGAAGCGTTTCATGAAATATTGCGAAAGCTCGGCGATGTCATCAGTGCGTTCGCGAAGAGGTGGCAAGAAGATCGGCATAACGTTTAGGCGATAGAACAGATCTTCGCGGAACGTGCCTTCTTCGATCATCTTTTCTAGGTTCCGGTTTGTCGCCGCGATGATGCGCGCGTCGGTTTTCACTTCGCGATTCGAACCGACCGGCATGAACTTGCGTTCTTGCAGGACACGAAGCAACCGCACTTGCATTTCTGGTTTGAGCTCGGCGACCTCGTCGAGGAAGATTGTGCCGTTGTTGGCGAGCTGGAACTTTCCGATCTTGCGTTCATGAGCGCCCGTGAAAGAGCCTTTTTCGTGGCCGAAGAGTTCGCTCTCCATGAGGTTTTCTGGAATCGCGCCGCAGTTGATGGCGATCATCGAGCCGGACTTGCGTGGCGAGTTGAAGTGGATCGCGCGCGCGACCAATTCTTTTCCGGTTCCGTTTTCACCGCGAATCAAGACCGTCGTATCGACTTTGCAGAGACGATGGATGAGGTCAAAGACGTCGCGCATCTTTTTGCTGGTGCCGACGAACTCGCTATCGATGTCGTCGTCAAAAATCGGATTTGAAAGTGCCAAGCGCGAAACCATTTCGCGGGCTTCGTTGGCGCGTGTGACGATTTCGATCAGGCGCTGCGGTTGAACGGGTTTTTCGAGGTAATCATAAGCGCCTTCTTTGATGGCGGCGACCGCGTCCTGAAGGTTTGAGTGCGCGGTCATCAAGACCACGAAGGTGCGTGGGTCGTGCGCTTTGATCAGCTTCAGCGCTTCGATGCCGGTGAGTTCGGGCATGCGAACGTCCATCAAAACCAGATCCCAGTCCGCGCTCTTGAACTTCTCGACAGCTTCGCGGCCATCGGCCGCTTCCTGGATTTCGAACTCAAATTCGGGCATCGAGTTGCGAAGAACAGAGATGACGGATTTCCGAAGTTCCGCCTCGTCGTCCACGATCAGGGCTTGAATGCGTTTTTTCATCTGGTTCATGTCGTTCTCCGGTTTCTCTTCGCCAGGTTTCTACCTGTCCCTAGCTTACTCTCCAACAGGCACACGGAACCCGATCTTGGTTCCTGCTCGCTCAAACGGCGCCCCGGGAGGAGATTCTAGAAAAACGGTCCCCCCGTGAAGCTCGACGAAGTATTTCACGAGATAGAGTCCAAGGCCAGACCCTGTCGCGGTGCTTTCCGCCTTTAAGCCACGTGTAAACTTATTCCATACCCGGTCTTGATCCTCCAGGGAGATTCCGGGACCGGAATCTTGAACCGTCACCACGACCCGGTCGTCCTCTTCGGAGGACGTCACCCGCACTTCGCCCCCTACGGGTGTGTACTTGATCGCGTTTTCCACGAGGTTGTGGATCATTTCCTCTAGCAGAGTCGGGTCCGCTTCGATCGAGAACAAAGGCTCGAGCTCGCTTTCGATACGGATCTGTTTTTCCTGTGCGAGCGGGCGCAGTCGCGAAAGAACCCGCTCGATAGACTCGTTCACGTCGACCGGTTCACGCGAGATGGCAAACTCGCGGGCTTCGATTTTAGTGACCTGCAGAATGCTTCGGATATAGCGGTGAAGGTCGTCGGAGGATCGACGAAGGTTTTTTAGGTCTTCGGCGATCTCGGGTTCCATCGATCGGGACAGCAGGCGGTCGCAGATAGCCTGGATCTTGGCGATCGGAGTCTTCAGATCGTGGCTCATCATGCTCACGAAATTGGTTTTCAGCTGTTCAAGCTCTTCGGCGGCCTTGCGGTCTTGTTCGAGTCGCCAGTTGCGTGCTTCGTTGGCCGCCACTTGGTGACTTAAGAAGACGATGTAGGTCACGGCCAACTGCACCACGGGCCCGACGGCCGGCATCCAAAGCGCGAAGGAGTCAAAGAGCCATGCCGAGAGTGAGAACCAACATAGGGCACCAAATGCGATACCAAAGATCACGACCGGTTGCGGGTAGCTTAAGATAAAGATCACGGCGGCGAAAACAAGTCCGGCCGAGATCAGAAACGAGATCCAAAGCGCCATTCGGCGCGGGACTTTGTCGCGCAGAATATTGTCGGTGATATTGGCCAGGGCTTCGGCGCGGCTCATGCGTCCAAGTGGGGTTGTATAGGATTCGGCCGAGTCGGAACGGTTGCCGATGATGACGACTTTTCCGTGAAAGGCCTCTGGTGGAACGCGGCCCTCCAAAAGATCACGCACCGAGACCGTTGGGAACGAGCCCGAGGCGCCAAGAAAGTTGATCTCAAGCGGTGCGCTGATGTCGCCAGACTGTCCGCTATCGAAGGCCGATTCCAGGCCGCGCACTTCACCGACACTTTGCGGGCGAGTTTTTTCGGCATCTCGTGCGAGTTCCGCCAAGCGGGTTCCCATGTGGGGCATTTGAATCAGCGACCGTTGATAGCGGCGAAGTGTGCCGTCGTCGTCGACGCGAAGACTGCGAATGGCGATGTTGCGATTGTACGTCGTCGCGAAAACTGGAATCAGGGCGCGGCCGGCGCTGTCGAGATCGGCACCCCATACGACACGATTGTCTTCAAAAAGAGCGCGCGTGGCGGGGCCGAGCTTTCCCGTGCGAACACCATCGCCGAAATAAAAGGTGACGCCGACAGCGACGGGCAGGTCGGCCAGAACTCGCGAGAGAATGCGCTCCCAGAGCATCGTGTTCCAGAACATCTGGTCGCCGGCTTGCGAGACTTCTTTGAGTGGGCGAAGGGTATTACGGGTTTGTGGATCAAGTTCCAACCAGTCACGTTCGTTGACATCGATGATCACGATGCGTGAATCAAGTGAGCCGGGTCGTGGGCCGCGCAGTTTATAGCGCAGGTCGTGGTGTCCGGCCTGGTCGACGGTGATGAGAATTGCGCCAACGGCCCAGCAGAGGAGTGCCCGAGAAGCGATTGAGCGTCTGCGCCAGAGCATCACGTAAATCGCGTGGGCTAGCCGTAGGGTTTTCCGGAACAGATCCATTAACGCTATGTAGCAAGGCTCAGGGGGAGTTGTCCATTGATGGTAGAGTCCGTCATGACGATTTAGGGCGTCGCTTCGGCCTCTGGCCTTCGCTGCTTCCGGTGCAGGGGCACCGGAAGATTTAGGGCGTCGCTGTATTGCTGGCTGGGGTACCTGGGAGTTAGAAAATGAAGGTTTTGGGCGGGGTAAGCGAGTTGACCGAGAACTACGGGGCTTCGAGCGTCGTTACGATCGGCAATTTCGATGGTGTCCATCTGGGACATCAGGAGCTGATCAAGACGGCGGTTGAGCGAGCCAAGGCGCTTGGGGTTCCCGCGGTGGTGTTCACCTTCGAACCGCATCCGTTGACAGTGCTAAAGCCCGAACTCAAGCTCAGACGTCTTTTTGATGTCGAAGATCGCCGCGAGCAGTTTGAGCGCCTGGGGGTCGACACGCTGGTGGTGCAGCCGTTTTCTCGCGATTTTTCTCAACAGGCGCCCGAGGTTTTTTTGCGCGACTTCGTGCTAAAGCCTTTTCAGCCTAAAGCGATCGTCGTGGGCTACGACTTTAGCTTCGGCGCCAACCGTGCGGGCTCGATCGAGTTCTTGCGATCGCAGGCGGCCATGCTTGGGACGGGTGGAAAGGACGCCTTTGGTGTCGAGGTCGTGCCGCCCTATTCTTTGGAACTCGGCGGAGCTTCGACTGTGATCTCAAGTACTCGGATTCGGCAACTTCTGGCCGCCGGCAATGCGCAGGATGCGGCCTCGCTGCTGGGGCGACCCTACTGCATCCGCGGTCGTGTGAAGAAGGGAAAAGGCCGAGGGAAGACGATTGGGATTCCGACAGCCAATATCGACCCCACGGTCGAGTCGAATATCCTGCCCGGAGTTTATGCCGCTTACGCGGTGTTTCGCCGCCGAAAGGAAAAGGCCCTGGTGAACATCGGTCGCAATCCAACTTTCGAGATCGACTCAATGGAGCTCCACATCGAAGCGCACTTGCCGGATTACGATGGGGCCAAAGACGGCGATCTTTACGGTGAGTTTTTGGAGTTGCACTTTGTTTCGCGTATTCGCGACGAGCGGAAGTTTGGCTCGGTGGATGAGCTTGTGGCCCAGATTCGAAAAGATATCGCAAGTGGCGTCGGGATGTTGAAATGAAGCCGCAGCTCATATCAGTTTCTCCGGACAGTTTGGACCTCGGCCTTCATGAATCCATCGTGAAGGCGTTTTCACTAGAAAACGCTATGGTCAAAGAAAGCCTCAAGGATCTGGATATTTCGGAACTCAAAGCGCCCGGCGCTGTGCGCCTGTTTCAGGAGTCCGGCAAAGAGGCACTGCTCTGGCTTGGCGGAAAAGGGCGAGCCAGTTCGGAGGCGGCGGTTATCGGGTATGCGGACGCGCTTTTGATGGAGGGGAGTGAGCCTCCTCGCGCGATTTCTATTTTGCCGCAAGCCATGCAGACCTGTCTTGCGACAGAAAAGATTCGCTACGAAGTCGACGGCGCGGGGCTGATTGTGGGGGCGATCGAGTTTGCAAAACCCATTGCGGCAAGCCTCGCTCGCTTGGGCCTTAAGCGCATTATGATTGTCGACCCCGACGATCAGGCAACGGAGAAAATGGTGGCGGCCTTGTCTCGGCGCTTGGTGGGCATTCAGATCGAAGCGCTTTCGAGATCGCGCCTCACGCAGATTCCAACGGAAGCCTCGGTGGCGGTGAACCTCGTGGAGGCCTTTGACGATTCGATTTTGGAAGAGTCGATCTTAGAGGATGTATCTTACATGAACTTCCTCCGGCCCGACGGGGTCTGGATCGACTGGACCGGCGCCACGGTGGACCGCGGCTTTTCAGACGAAATCGCCAACGCCGGTGTCACCGTCGTGAACTCTCTACTCATTCGCCGTAAGAGGGATGCGCTTTTGATTTCCAAACTCACTGGACGTAAGGCGGAGGAGGTCTACTTGAGCCTCGCCGATAGTCCGGTCTCTCATCCGGGCTGATGCTCCGGCCGCATATTCTTTATAGAATAAAACAGTGAGAAACTGAGTGGGATCTCTGGCTTAACAGCCGGAGGTTCTCTATTCGACCAAGGAGTGGTCATGTCGCAATCAGGCTCCGCAAATAACGGCGGAACGAACCCAGGAGTGGGACCGAAGAAAACAGTCGGCGAACTTTTAGTCATCGAGAAAAAAGTTAACGCCATTCAATTGGCGGAAGCTCGCGAAGACCAAAAGAAAAACGGCGGACGTTTGACGTCGGCGCTTGTTCGTTTGGGCCACATGAAAGACAAGGAACTGGCGGAGTTTCTTGGCTCACAGTACAACGTGCCAGCGGTTGACCTTGAGCAATTTGAAATCGACGAAGCCTCGCTTGCGTCGGTCAGTCGCGAAATCTGCGAAAAACATCTCGTGATTCCGGTCTCCAAAGCGGGCGACACGCTTGTTGTGGCTTTCTCGGACCCTTCGAATCTTTTTGTTCGCGATGACTTGCGTTTCATCACGAAGTGCAAAATCGAAGTCGTGGTTGCTGCGGAAACGGCGATTCAAAAAGCGATTGAGAAATATTACCGCAAAGGTGCCGACCTCGGTCGACTCGTCGACGAGATGGAAAACTCGGACGAGGCTTTAAACTTCACGCAGTCGCTAGAGGCGCTGGCGCTTGATAAGGACAACGACTCGGGTCCGATCGTCAAGTTCGTGAACTTGATGTTGGCGGAGTCGATCAAGCTTAAGGCATCGGATATTCACATCGAACCTTACGAAAAACGTTTCCGTGTTCGCTTCCGTATCGACGGTTTGTTGCACGAGAAAATTCAGCCGCCACCGGGAATCGCGGCCGGCCTCGTTTCGCGTCTTAAGATCATGTCTCGTCTCGACATCGCCGAGCGCCGTAAGCCGCAAGACGGTCGTCTTAAAGTTAAAACAGCGACGGGCCTTGAAGTCGACTTCCGTGTGAGCGTTTTGCCGACGCTCTTCGGGGAAAAAGTCGTTATGCGTCTTTTGGACAAGGCGAACTTGAAACTCGATATGACGAAGCTCGGTTTTGAAGAGGATGATCTTCAAGTCTTCCGAGAGAAGATCAACGAACCGCAAGGACTTGTGTTGGTAACGGGCCCTACCGGGTCCGGTAAAACCGTCACACTTTATTCGGCTCTTCAATCGCTCAACGATCCGCAAATCAATATCTCGACAGCGGAAGATCCGGTGGAATTCAACTTGGACGGTATCAACCAGGTTCAGGTCAACGCCGACATCGGGTTTGATTTCGCCGATGCCCTGCGTTCGTTTCTTCGTCAGGATCCCGACGTGATTCTAGTGGGTGAGATTCGAGATTTGACGACGGCGGAAGTCGCCTTCAAGGCGGCGAGCACGGGCCACTTGGTTCTTTCGACACTTCACACGAACGACGCGCCGTCGACGGTTTCGCGTCTTCTTGATATGGGCGTCGCTCCTTATGTCATTACGTCAACGGTCTCGCTTGTTCTGGCGCAGCGTCTTGCGGGCCGGGTGTGTGAGCGCTGCAAAGAACCACACAAAGTCGAAAAAGCGGCACTCATCAAAGCCGGTGTGCCGGAAGCTGAGGTCGACGAGTACGAAACGGTGCGTGGCGCAGGTTGCGCGAACTGCAACGGTTCGGGCGTCAAAGGTCGTATCGCGATTTATGAAGTAATGACGATCACCGATGCCCTTCGCGAAGCGATTTTGGGTGGCGGTGGACCTCTTGATATCAAACGAGCCGCATTGAAGGGGGGAATGAGATCCCTTCGCAAGGCGGGTTTGATGAAGCTCAAAAAGGGAGAAATCTCATTTGAGCAGCTGATCTCGATGACGGTCAGCGATGAACAAGCGACGAAGTAGGCATCTCTAGAGTTGAGGACGTGAGTTATGATTTCTTTGCTGCAATTGCTGAAGTTTGCCACTGATCAGGGAGCTTCGGATTTGCATATTGTCTCGGGTGCGCAACCGGCGCTTCGGGTCAACGGCCGGATCGTTCGTGTTAAAACGGATATCTTGTCGAAAGAAATGACGAGGAAGCTTTGTTACTCGGTTTTAAGCGATAACCAAAAAGCCAAGTTCGAAGAAGAGCGTGAGTTGGATTTTAGTTTCGAAGTGAAAAACATGGCGCGCTTTCGTGCCAACTTCTTCTTCCAGCGCGGAGCTGTGTCCGGCGTGTTTCGTAAAGTTCCGGTCACGATGCCAAAGTTTGGCGATCTTTCGATGCCACCGGCGATCGGAGATCTGACATTGCTTCCCTATGGTCTCGTGCTAGTCACGGGGCCTACGGGCTCTGGTAAATCGACGACCATCGCCAGTCTGGTCGATAAAATCAACCAGGAGAGTTTTGGTCACATCGTGACGCTGGAAGACCCGATCGAATTCATTCACGCGCATAAAAACTGTATCGTGAATCAACGTGAAGTCGGTGCCGATACGGCGAGCTACGCCGATGCAATGAAGTATCTGCTTCGCCAAGATCCGGATGTCGTCCTCTTAGGGGAGATGCGAGACCTTGAAACCATCGAAGCGGCGCTGGTCACGGCTGAGACGGGGCACTTGGTCTTCGCGACACTTCACACAAACTCGGCGATCGCGACCATCAACCGTATCGTGAGTGTCTTCCCTTCTGAACAACAAGATCGAGTTCGTGCGCAGCTCTCGTTCACCTTGCAGGCCGTGATCTCGCAGCGTCTCTTGCCGGCGCTTGGTGGCGGTCGGGTCGTGGCGACCGAGTTTCTTTTGATGACCCCCGGGGTTCGGAACTTGGTCCGCGAGGGTAAACTTCACCAGATCGAATCTTTGATGCAAGTTGGGCAAGAAAAGTCTGGCATGGTCACGATGAATCAAAGCCTCGTGCAGCTAGTTCTTAAACGAAAAATCGATCTTAGAACCGCATTTGAAGCGTCTCCGAATCTTGAACAGCTTGAGAAAATGCTCAAGCAGGCAGGTGTTTAGTGCCTCGCTATCAGTTTGAGGCTCGCGACACGCGAGGCCGGGTTTTTAAAGGCGAACTCGACGCGCCCAACGAGAGCGAAGCGCGTGTTCGGTTGCGCGCGCAAAAGCTGATGCCGATGAAAGTCGCCCAGGCCGAGCAGAAGGTCTCGGGACTGAAAAAAGTCGGCGGCAAAGGTGTTCCGCTAAAAGAGCTTCAAGTTTTCACACGTCAGCTTTCTACATTGCTGGGTTCGGGTATTCCAATCTTGCAATCGCTAGAAGTTTTGTCGCAGTCACAGCGAAGTCCTGGGATGACCATCGCCTTGAAATCGATGGTGAACGACATCAACCAAGGGCGTCGTTTCGGGGAAGCGATGGCCGAGCATCCTCTGGTTTTTGACCGCTTCTATGTGAACATGGTCAAAGCGGGCGAAGAGTCCGGTAACATCGATCAGATCTTAAACCGTCTCGCGGTCTATATCGAGAAGGCGGCCAAGGTAAAAAGTCAGATCAAGGGCGCGATGGTTTATCCGATTGCTATTCTTTCGGTCGCGTTCTTGGTTGTCGCGGGTCTGATGATTTTCGTTATCCCGAAGTTCGAGGCAGTTTTCGCCTCTTCGGGTCAGGATCTACCTGGGTTGACCAAGATCGTCGTTCAAATGTCGAAAATATTTATGTCTTACTGGTGGGCGATTATTGGTGGCATCGCCGGTTCTGTTTTTTTTCTAATCAATTACTATCGTACCGACGAAGGGAAAAAGACTATCGATACGGTTATGATCGACGTCCCCTATGTCGGTGATTTGATTCAAAAGTCGGCGGTCGCTCGCTTTACCAGAACACTTTCGACGCTTTTAGCATCGGGTGTTTCGATTATGGAGGCCCTTGAGATTGCATCGCGTGTTACCGGAAACGTGGTTATCGAAACCGCGCTGATTCGCGCTCGTGAGGCCATTTCCGAAGGGAAGTCGCTGACCGTACCGCTGGCAAAAGAAAAGTATATTCCACAGATGGTCACTCAGATGATCGGCGTCGGTGAACAGACGGGTGCGATCGACCAGATGCTAAACAAGGTCGCCGACTTCTACGAAGACGAGGTTGATGTCGCGGTTTCGGCACTCACCAGTGTTATGGAACCATTGATGATGGTCGTGCTTGGCGGCATCATCGCGTTTATCGTCGTTGCCATGTATCTTCCGATTTTCAACATGGCGGGATCGGTTCAATGATTCAAAAGGACGGCCGCCCCGAGAAACGTCAGGCGGTAGGGTTCGACTTCTCGAGAAGTCGAACTCCGATGACGATTATCTCGGCCGTTCGACTTGGATTTCATATCTCCATTTTGTTGATCATCCTCGGGTTTCAGGCTCTTCAGCCGGAGTTCGTGAACGCCGACGTCCTGTTTCCCGTCTATATTTTGATGGGAATCGCATTTGCGATCCAGTCGATCTACCTTATCTACTTTGATCGCGCGCTGAACTCGTGGCCTGTCACGGCATTTCTTTTCTTCTTCGAGTCCGCGTTTATCACGGGGCTGATTCACTTCACAGGGGTCAATCAGTCCATTTTCCTATTCTTGTACCTGGTCAACATCATCCTTTGCGGATTTGTGTTCCAGCGCCGAGGAGCGAACATCCTGGCGATGTGGACCTCGTTTCTTTTTAGTTTCTTGATGATCGTGGGGCCTGAGTTAAAAGGTCAGGCATTGTTTTTCGCCGTCGGTCTTAACAACGTCGCATTTTTCGCTGTCGCGGGTCTTGCCGGGTATTTGAGTGAGCAGCTTGATTTCATGGGGCGCTCACTTGAAGCGCAGGGCAAAGATTTAAGGGCTCTTCGCAACCTACAAGCAATTATCGTCGACAATATGGCAACGGGCCTGATCACGGTCGATGAAGACGGTGTTTGTCTTCAGGCCAATCAGGCGGCGTTTGAAATCCTTGATCCGGTTCCGCGTGAAATCGTAGGTCGACAGATTGATCAGGTTGTACCCGGGGCATTGGCGGGTTTTCGCGAAGCTCTGACACAGGTCGAGGCCGGGGATCGATCGGCACGCTTTGACTGGATTCATCAAAACCCCATGCAGGGAAGGCAGACCCTTGAAATTGTTGTCAGTCGTCTGCCGCAAGAGAGTGAACTCAAAGGCTACATCGTCACCTTTCACGATCTCACTCGCGTTCGCCGTTTAGAGTTTGCGATGCGACAGAGTGAAAAGATGGCCGCCGTCGGTCAGCTTGCTGCGGGGATTGCGCACGAGATCCGAAACCCATTGGCCTCCATGAGCGGCTCGCTGCAGCTTCTTGATTCGTCGTTCACGTCGGATAACGCGGAAGAGAAGAAGCTGATGCGAATCGCGCTTCGCGAAATCGATCGTTTGAATAATCTCATTACGGAATTCTTGGATTTCGTCCGGCCGGAGGTCTTGAAAGAGGACCCGGTCGATATCAACCAAGTTCTTCGCGATGTCCTTGAGATGGCAAAAATGAACGGCTCTCTGAGAAAAGACATTCAGCAGATCGTGGACCTGCAGGCGGCCCGCTCGATTCCGGGTCACAGAGATAAGCTTAAGCAAGCGGTTCTCAACATCGTGATGAATGCTTATCAGGCGATGAACGAAACCGAAAACCCGGCAATCGAAGTGTCGTCGCGAGATCGCGACGATGCGGTGGTCGTTACGATCAAGGATCGCGGTTGTGGCATCGATGCTGTCGGTCTTCGAAGGATATTCGAGCCGTTTCATACGACAAAGCCCAAGGGAACTGGTCTAGGTCTGGCAATCACACATAAGATTATCGAGAACCATCAAGGTCGTATCTACGTAGAGAGTACGAAGGGTGTTGGGACGGAATTCATCTTGGAGTTCAAACTGAATCCTCAGGGCATAGACAAATTAAGTCTTGCCGATTCTCAGAGGGCAAACGAAGATTTTTCTAAGGCCTTTCGCGGACAAAAGCGAACAGGTAACGGCTGAAGATTGGTCGGTTGGAGGTTTTAGTGAAGCCGCGCATTTTGGTTGTAGATGATGAAGAGTCGATCCGCGAGTTTCTCGATATCATGCTCCGTAAGGAGGGATACGAGGTCACTTGCGTTGAGGACGGCCAAAAAGCGATCGACATTCTCAAAAAGAAGTCTTTCGACCTTTTGATCTCCGACCTCCAGATGCCCAACGTGACAGGTATTGAGCTTCTTAAGCACTGCCGTGAAGCGTATCCGGATTTGTTGTTTATGATGATCACCGCGTTCGGTACGGCGGAAAGCGCCGTCGAAGCGATGAAAATGGGCGCGTACGACTACATCACAAAGCCGTTTAAGATCGACGAAGTTCGCATCAACATCGCCAATGCGCTTCGTAGCCGCAATTTGGAAGTCGAGAACCGCGTTCTTCGCAAAGAATTGCAAAAGGAATACTCCTTCCAGAATCTGGTTGGAAATTCCGAAGCGATGCACAAAATCTTCGAACTCATCCGCAAGGTTTCGGATTCTCCGACCAATGTCCTCGTAACGGGCGAGAGCGGTACCGGTAAGGAGATGGTTGCCAAGGCCATCCATTACAATTCGCCTCTCAAAGATCGTCCCTTCGTTTCTGTCAACTGCGGAGCTATTCCAGAGAACCTCGTTGAGAGCGAACTCTTTGGTCATAAAAAGGGATCGTTCACAGGAGCGATTTCCGACAAAGACGGTCTTTTCGAAGTCGCCGACGGAGGAACGCTGTTCTTGGACGAAATCGGGGAACTTCCGCTGAGCTCGCAGGTTCGTATTCTGCGCGCGATTCAAGAGAAGACAGTTCGTCGCGTCGGTGGAACTGAGGATATCAAGGTCGAAGTTCGCATCATCGCGGCCACGAACCGCGATCTTGAACAGATGGTCCAGCAGGGCACATTCCGACAAGATTTGTATTACCGCTTAAACGTCATCAATATCCGCACGCCACCTCTGCGCGAGCGTCGCGACGACGTCCCGCTTTTGGCAGGTCACTTCTTGCAGAAGTACAGCGAGCGCTTTGGTAAGCAGATTCAAACGATCTCCAAAGAGGCGATGGATCTTCTTAAAAAGTACGATTTCCCAGGAAACGTGCGAGAGCTTGAGAACATCATCGAACGCACAGTTGCATTGGAATCAGGTGCGACGGTGCTGCCGGAATCTCTTCCTCAGTTCGTCAACACACCAACTGGTCGCAAGATGGTATCGAGCGATGGTATCGAGATCACGGATGAAGGTATCGACCTTCAGAAGGTTCTTGATCAGCTGGAAAAAGAACTTCTCGTCAAAGCGATTCACCAAGCAAGCGGCGTGAAAAAACGAGCGGCAAAGCTTCTCGGAATCACCTTCCGCTCGATGCGTTACCGTGTCGAAAAATTCAGTCTTGGTAAGGTCGACGACGACGAGCTTCCAGACGAAGAATAAACCTGATGTTGCCGGTCGAGCAGGAGCCTATAAAACTGCCGCGTATCGATTCCGAAGTCGAAGTCGCGGATGGCAAACGAGTCCGGTACACCCGAGTCCATGATCAAGCGCTGGTTGAACTCACCGTTCCCCGGCGCTATTTGTTTTTATGGGATCAAGTTCGTATGGGCGCTTCGCTCTACGACCTGGCTCTACGGATGCGTGCTCGGGGTATTGGCCCTCGTATTTTTCTCGAGGTCTCTAGTTTTCTTTCGTTCTTGGTCGATCACGATCTTGTTGAGGACGTGCGCTTGGTGCGAATGGCCGACTCTATTCGAGGCGAGTATGAGTGGCCAGAAGACGTCTTGCAGGCTTTTTCATCGGGATTTCCGCTGTCTCAATGGGCACGGCGGGGAGCTCGGTCACACGGTTTTCAGATCTCGGATTTT
Source organism: Bdellovibrionota bacterium (assembly GCA_963170185.1). Classification (GTDB taxonomy): domain Bacteria; phylum Bdellovibrionota; class Bdellovibrionia; order Bdellovibrionales; family JAMPXM01. The sequence continues at coordinate 27,692 of CAUJGS010000036.1, read as the reverse complement.
TCGAAAGCCTTTGATGCGATCTCGCTTCTCCTTGTTGCGGGGTCTTTGCCGACGGCCGTCTTTTTGATTCACTATCTCTACGGTTTTTTGTCGAGAAGTTCGCACCTCGAGCCGTTTATGACCGTGTTTCGCTGGGACTACGTTTTAATAGGCGTCGTTTCGGGACTCTATTTTGGTGGGATTGTCGGACGAAGTGTGACATCGCTGCTCAGATTAGCGGCGGCGCGGTTGGGCAGTGAGGCTGGCGAAACGGAAGTGAGAATTGATATTCTCGGGCCATATTTCAGTTTCCAACCGCTCTCGGTCACCGGTGGTCTCAGACGCTCGGCAGACTTCATGCTGGTGTTCTCTGGGGTGATTCCAGTCATCCTGGTTTTGGCCGCCGTGAAGCAGTTTAACTTGATACCATTCGCGAAGCTTTTGGCTTCCGGATCTGCGTTATTGATGTTTCTCGCCGCGGGACTTTTTGTCGTGGCTCTTGCGGCGCATCCGATGACGAAAAGTGCGCTTACCCGTTCACTGCGGGTGTGGAATCGCACGCCGTTGGCTTGGCGTGAGGACGACGAACTAAAGGAAGTTGAAACCTTTCACCAGCTCGGGACGGGAATCTCGCATGCTCTGATGTTGGCCTGCTTGGTCGCGTGCGGCGTGCTTGTCGGACTTAGCTGGGGAAGCGGCTCGCGAAGACTTGCAAGCTTTGCGGCTTTGGCTGTCGGACTCTTGATGTTTGTCGTCTACCTTGAGCCCATGCTGGGGCACCATCTTCCGGCAGCGGCTCGTCTCAATCGTCGACGTCGGATGTGGGCCACGAAGACCCGTGTTTTGGATGTAGCGGCTGCGGACCGCGAAGCATGGGCTGAGCTTCCGGTCCTAAGACAGTTGACGGCTCCCATTCGCTCCAAGCTTTTATCGGCGGCACGAGTCGTGGAATTTCGCGCCGGTCAGGTGATATGCCGGCAGGGTGGTACGGATCGTTCTCTCTTTATCGTTCTCGATGGGAAGCTAGGAGTCGCCAAGAGCTTTGAGGGGCGTCGCCGCAAAGTGGTGGCGATTCTCACCAGTGGGAGTGCGTTTGGTGAAACGGCGTTCTTTTTTGGAATGCCTCGAACGGCCGATGTCGTGTCGATGGAAACAAGTCGTCTGCTTGAAATTCCTTATTTTGAAGCGATGAAAAACCTCGATCTCTCCTCGAGCGACGAGTTTCAATTTCGAGTTTGGCTCTTGCAGGCCCTTTCTGGAAATCCGATGTTAAAGGATCTTCCTAGCGAAGCGATGGACACTCTGATTTTTGCTGGCCGGCGAAAGACTTTTAAAGCGGGTCAGGTGGTATTCACCGAAGGCGCTCCGGCGGATTGCTGTTACTTCATTGCTCAGGGGCGCGCGAGTGCCGTGCAGCAGGCAAAGAAGATAAATGAAATGGGAGCAGGGGACGCATTTGGCGAAATCGCGTTGCTGCGAACCGGTGTTCGTCGTACTGCGACAGTCGTGGCAGATAGCGATCTTCTCTGTATGGAGCTCGATGTCGAAAGCTTCTGGGCGCTATTGGCAGCTCGCTTGCCTTTGGGGGCGGAGATCGAACGCTTGGCACTGCGTCGCCTGAAGGCAGACGAAGAGCGTCGTATTCAAGACCGCTAAAAATGAGATTTTGGCTATAGGCTGCAATCAGATGAGCCCCGCGAGAGGGCTCTTGAGAATCTCCAAAAATTAAGACTATATTGAGCCATGGGGACGGGGGAGTTCGGGAGCCGCGTGAAGATGATGCTGGGCTTCGTGTTGGTGGCGATGCTGCCGATTGTGGTCAGTCATGTGTTGCGTGAGTTGGACCAGCGCTCGACAGATCAGGCCGCTATGGCCCAAGGTGAGGTCGCGACAGGTGTCGCTCGAAACTCGGAATTCGCCAGCTACCTCGGCGGCCTGCGTTCGCGAGTTGTAGGTCTCGCGCTTGAATCGAGCACGCACACGGCGATTTCGGACTTTGCCCATCACTTTGCGGTCGGATCCGGCTAGCGTTGTCGGGCAGTACGACTTCATTGTGCGCAACACTTATCCGGTGGAAAAGAAATACGAGATGCTGCGACCGGCGAGGAAAACTCCCTATGGCGAGTCACACGCCCGATTTCATCCGTCTTTTCAAAACGTGCTTGAAGAACAAGGACTCTACGATGTTTTCTTGGTCGGACGCGACGGACGTATCGTTTACTCTGTTTTTAAAGAGATCGACTTCGCAACTTCGCTTGTGTCGGGGCCTTGGGCGAACTCTGGTTTAGCCCGCGCCTTTGAGGCATCTCGAGGACTTTCTGCCGAACAAACTCACTTTGAGGATTTTGCTTCTTACGTTCCGTCGTACGACGCACCGGCGGCATTTCTTTCGACTCCGATCTACCAAGGAGGCGAATATCAAGGGGCGCTCATCGTTCAGGTTTCTCTTGAGCGGTTCGCACGCCCGGACTACCGCCGCCCGCAGCATGTTGCCGCTTTTCAATAGAAACTGAAGGCGAATTCAAGTCCGAAGCTATCGATCGCCGGTAGGGTAGAGTCGTTTTCCGATTTTGCATTTGAGTAGCGAAACGCCGTGCTGAGTTTTCTTGTCCATCGGTAGTCAACGCCTAGGGACGCCGTAAAGGTTTTGTCGAGTGTCACGGCGGCGACTTTTCGTGAGGCGGCGACTCGCGCTCCCCACTTTCGTGCGGAATACGAGAGGCTTAACCCGTCTTCGTCTCTGGGCCACGAGATCGCCGTGGAAACGGCGGTTTCCGGGACGAAGAGAGGCGCTAACGGACGATTGAGATCTTGAAAGCCCTGATCGTGAGAGACGCGCTCAAAGAAGGCACGTAACGTCCAAGGTGAAATCATGTAGAAACCAAACTCGGTGCGGAGTGTACGAGCATCTAGCTTTACGGAAGACGTGGAGAAGATAGGGTTGGGTGAATTGGCGAACTCAAAACCAGCTTGTCGATACTCGAGCGCTACTTCTAGGCCGGGGTTTTTCCAGCCAAAGACGGTTGCCGGCATGGCGGTCAATCGGATGCGTCCCTCGCGAACGGAGTATTGGTCGCTGACTCCAAACCCATCGAGACCGATGTCGAAGGAGAAGTCCTCTATCGGATCTGTGCCGAATGCGATGGAGCTTCCCAAGGTGCTGGTCTCTAAGTCGTCCGCTGTTTCGCTGGCTCTGTCGGCGGCCAACTCGAGCCAGTAGTTTCGTGGGAGCATAAGCCTAAGGCCTGCCGCGAGACTTTTGGTTTCAGTCGAAGACTGAGAGGCCGAGACGGTGAGGGTCGATGGCAGCCGGAAAGTGACATCCTCAATGGCAGCCGTTGCCGTCAGCGGAACTGCCGTGAAGGAAGTGAGAAAGAGTCCGAGCCTTGTTGCAAGTCGAGTTGTCTTTGTCATCTCACTTCTAGTTGCCCTGGCGGCGTCGATTGATAGCTCGGCGAAGGCGTTCGCGCTGAGCGGGTGTTAGCTGACGCCATTTCTCAAACTTCGCACGGAGTCGCGCGCGTTGTTCCGGAGTGAGGCTCTGGTAGCGCTGCCAGCGTTCGCGTATTCGTTCGCGTGTCGCTGGCGGAAGAGAGCGCCATTTCTTTAAGCCATCACGTAGGGCCTGTCGGCGCTCGGGCGGCATTGCGCGAATCCGGCTTGCGATTTCCTTCAAGCGTTCGCGGTCCTCGGGAGAGAGTGTCTTGATTCTTTCATAGCGCAAAAGCAGTTCGCGGCGAGTTTCGGGAGGGAGCGAGTCGAATCGTTTGCGAAGCGAAGCTGTGTCCTGATCGTCGGCCTTGGCTTGAGACGAGAGAGTCATTGTCCCGAGTACAGCGCCAGTAAGCAGTCCAAGAAACTTTCGGCGAGGGATGTGGTTCATGGCGACTCCTGTTCTTCCGAATCGTCAGAAGTCTCGGCTTCGTGAAACTCGAGATTTTCAATCAGTTCCGAATGGTGCACGAGCTCTTTTGCATCGGTTGCAGATTCGATCAAAAGAAGAGCATCGAACATTTTCAGAAAGTCATCGCTTGGAGAGTCGTTCTTGGGTGAACTCATACCTTTTCCTCTGTAAGATCATCTTCCGAAATTTCCGAAAGGTCATCAAAGCTTTCCAGCAGCTCGAGATCGGCCAAAAGGTCGAGATCGACGACGCCTCTATTGGAGGCTTGATGGACCGCAGGGCTTTGGGTGGATTCTTCCAAGAGATCCATCGCAAGAGAGTCTGAAATCAGATGTCCAAACTCGGAACCCGTTTCGGACGGATCGTCATTTCGACGTGCGAGAAGAACACCGATGAGTGTCGCGACCGAGAGCCCAGCTGCAACTTGAAACCAAGAACTCCAGCTTGCGCGTCGTGCGGCGACTTCGGTTTGCGTGGTCTGGTTTTCCATATTGTCGATCATCTGGAAGGCGCGATGCTCGACTCGTTTACGGAACTCTTGCGAAGGTCTTTCTTCGTACCACGAACTCATGTTGACCTCCGAGAGCGGAGATCTTTTTCCAAAGATTTGCGAGCGCGGAAGATATGTGTTTTTACGGCCGTCAGCGAGACACTCATAGCCGTCGCAATTTCGGCGTACGAAAGCTCTTCGATAAGGAGCAGCGATAACGCCGTTCTTTGAGCCTCGGGAAGTCGGTCGACCAGGTCGCGTACGGCGCGGCTATCCGCCTCGACAAGAAGGTCGTTCAGTGGATTGGCCGAGATCTCTGGCGATGGTTCGAGTTGGTTTCCGTCGATCTCGAGGTCTTCGGTGAAACTCAACGATTTCCTCGAGCGAAGGACATTGAAGCAGGTGTTTCGTGAAAGTGTCAGAAGCCAAGGACGCAATTGACCGCGGGCTTCGTATTTGTCTGAGTTTTGAATCACTTTCATCCAAACTTCCTGGGCGACGTCTTCTGCCAAGCTTTTATCCGCGAGGATTCTTGTGCAGTAGCCGAGAACCAGGCCTCCATGTCTGTCGAAGAGGGCCTGAAAGGCTTTCCTCGATTTTTCTGGCGAATGTCGATCCGCCAGAGTTTTCATTAGCTGATCGTCGGTCATCGAACGGCCTCACTATGGAGTAGTCGCGCATTATTCGGCGTATCCAATAGTGAGTGTGCGAGTCGATCCATCTTTTGACAACTGAGCTGTGCCGCAGCCCGTGAAAGTGATGGTCCCATTTCCGGTGACCGAGCCCGAGTAGCTAGCGCTAAGCTGGCCTGAGACGGGATGAGCACAAGATGCATTCCATACCAAGGGCTGTCCGTTCACGATCGAGTAAAGTGCCGTGAACCCTGCTCGGTTGTGATTGACCTCGAGCGAGCCGCTGATGGCCGAGCGTCCCGATCGCCCCAATGCTCCGGAGATCTCGATAGCTGATGGGGTACGAACCGATACGTCAAAAAGAGTTCGGCCATTGCGTGTGCCGATCTTGTGTTTGCCGAGAATCTCGGCATCCCAGCTATTGGCGCCCGTTCGCGTCAGACGTCCGCCACCGCCGATTTGTGTTCCGCGATAGTCGGCGCGCAAGGCCGATGTCGTTTGGATCGCGCCTCCGCGAGGTCCCGATATCGTGTGTTCGTAAGTGCGCACCACGTTTTCGCCGATGCTGAGATCGCAGCTATTGTTGGAATAGGTCAGAGTGACTTCTCCGGAAAGACTAAACGCCGATCCGATCTGGCACCCGCTGTAGCTGATCGACTTCACTCCGACGTTGCAAGCTTGGCTATAAGCTCGGCCGCAATTGGCGGCCTGCGCGGTGGTAAAGAGGAGCTTTTCCGCGATTGCGAATTTCGAAGAAGCGGGGGCCAGTTGAAAAGCAAACGAGCTTCCACTGGCGTCGTCCGCCATGCCTTGTAGCATCGTGATACCTGATTCAAGTGAATCCGCCTGACTGTCGGTCGTGTACAGATCGGAAGATTCATTGTTTTGCGCCCGACAACCGGTAAGTGCTAGACCAAGAGCGATTGCTGATAGCGAGAGTGTTTTTGAAACTGATGTTTTCACGATAGCCTCCAGATAGATTCGCGGTCCGTGTTTTTGTGCGAGTTATTGATCGCCCTGGTCTTCTTGTGAGCGGTCGTTGTTTTTCAAGCGATGGATCTGTTTGCTTCGTGCGTCTTGCATCGCCTCTAGAGCATTTGCTTCTTTTTCTCCAATTTCTCCGTCGTTGTTCTCAAAGCGTTTCTCGGCTTGTTTGATCGCTTTGCCAGAGGCACGAAGCCTCTTCATTTCCGCTTTCGTCAAATCCCCGGAAGCGCGGCCTTCTTGAATGCGCGCGGATTGACGTGTTTGACGACGATCTTCACGACCACGAGCTTCGGCCAAACCCATGGTTGCCGTCGTGATAAGTGCGATTCCCAGAAATGCAGAAATGATTTTGCGGCTCATTGTGACTCCTTTGTGGCCTCAGGCCATCTACGCTTAGGAAACACGCGAGCGATTTGAAAAGTTGCAGAGAATAAATAAAAAGAGCGTCTCAAATCGAGACGCTCTTTTATGCGTTCTAAAGCTTTAAGGCGGATCTGGCTGTTTAAAGGGTCACTTCGATGACTTTGACCTTTGGTCCTTCGGCCGTTTTGTAGTTCATGGTGATTTTGTAGTCCCCAGGCGGAAGGTAAAGACCGGCAGGCGCATTAAATGTGGAGAGCTTTGAGCCGCACTCGAAATACGTGAGCTCGTAATCGAACATAGTACCGTCTGCACGTTTTTGTTGAACACGGAATGTGGAGGGCGCCAGATATTCGGTTTGATCTTCGCGTACGACTTTCACTTGATTCACATCAAGACGTTTGATCTCGATTTCTCCACGCTTGCCGGGCGCAACGGAGATGGGAACTTGGATGCTGCCAAACTGTGCGAAATAGGAAATCGGCGTTCCGTGCGGAGACGCGTAAAAGCGCACGTCATGGAAGCTCTTGTTTGCAGCAAGGGCTAGGTTGTGAACGGTTTTGAACTCGGCCGCCGGCAAGCCTCCCGATGAACCCCATACATAAACAGGGCTGCCTTGGCAGGCCGGAATTACGGCATCTGCGTATGTCTTTTTCTCGACGCTGTGAAAGCGCATCGTCGAACGTTCCGGAACGTCGGCCTCTTGTAGGGCGAATGTCTGCGAGAGTCCCCATTGAGTCGTGCCTGTGGCCATAGTTTTAAATGGCTTAACGATGGCATACGAAACCTCGTAGGTACCGGGGAGTACGCCCAGTGCGAGATACGGGTTTTTACTGCCGAGCCCCTCTTGATTGAGCGGGAACCTCGCAAAAGGTTGCGCGTAGTGAGCCTGCCGAACTTCCATCTTTGGAATCGGTCCGACTTCCACGGCGAAAGCTTGGTCGGCCCAAGAGAACTCGAGTTGAGGGACGTCGAAGATGTGCGTCTTTCCACTCGTCAATTGCACGGATGTTTGCAGGTTGTACGAGGGGAGCGAATTGTTTTGTCGAAGTTGGAGGAAGCTCGAAGCCGCTGGCAAGAAGCGGTATTTCTGATTCACATTCAGTAGAGTGCTTCCGGTGCCGGTGCTGATAAGCAGTTCGGGTGGTTGACTCATGAAATAGCTGGAAGGGTTGGCGTGTCGTACTTCAACAACGGCGAGCTTCTCATCATTAACGGGTTCGATCACGGCGGCCGAGAGAGGCGTCGTGCCCAGAAGAAGGGCGCCGGCGAGAGTGCGTCGTGCGAGAGTCTTAAACATGATTATTCTCCTACGTGTATATGATGCCTAGACCTTAGAAGTGCTCGTTATGAGTTCAAGTTTCCTCATGCGATGTCATTGCAACTACTGAGGCACGTCGACATGAAACAAGACTGCATTGTTTCTGAGGCGCCAAGGAATTTCTTCGCCTCAAGATGCGATGATTCAGGCGTTGGCCTCAATTTTGAGTGCCGATGATTTCGAGTTCATCCAAACTCTACGAATCTTTACCCCGTACATCGTGGTTTTACGCGAACATCGAATTGTCCGTAGGAACCAAAAAGGGGTACGTTGATGGGAAAATTCGGTAACGGGCTACGAGGCAATGGGTACGATCAAGAAGAAGCTTACTTTCACAAGCTAGATCGAGAACTGATAGAGAAGGCTCGAGAAAAGAATCGCTCGGGTCCAGATCTCAGATTGATACAGGGCGGGAAAAGCGACACACGGCGGACTGAGACGATGAGGCCACCGGCCGATAAATCCCTTTCGGGGAAAAAGGCGGCATAGTCGGCTTTCTCATCTACAATTCGAATAAAGCTAAAGAAAAGCCCCTCGAGAAGTGGGGCTTTTCTTTTTTTAAGGGAGTTGCTCCGGCTCGCGCATCGGGATTAGATAGTCGCGTGTATGAGTTAGCACTGTTTGCGATCTCGATTGTCGCTGGTTTTTGGGGTGCGATCCTTGGAATCGGCGGCGGGATGATCGCGGTTCCTTTTCTGACCCTGGTTCTTGGGATCGACATTCGCTACGCTATAGCGGCGAGTTTGATTTCAATTGTCGCGACATCCTCCGGAGCGGCCGCAAGTTTCTTGCGAGATCATCTCACGAATCTGCGAGTGGCGGTCTTGCTTGAGATCGGAACCGTGGCCGGTGCGATTTCAGGATTTCTCATTTCAAGCTACGTGCAAGGGCGAGTTTTATACTTCGTATTCGCGGCCTTTCTTTTATTTTCCACCTACACGATGTTGCGGCGTCGAGAAGAGATTTTGGCGACGACGGATCATCCGTGGTCGGCTCGCTTGGGGTTGGGCGGAGTTTATCCGGCGGAAGACGGAACCGAGCACGCTTACAAGGTCGAAGCGGTTCCGCAGGGAATCCTCTACATGTATTTTGCCGGAATCTTGTCGGCCATGTTGGGTATCGGAAGTGGAGCTTTGAAAGTGCTTGCGATGGACGGTGCGATGAAGCTGCCGATAAAGGTGTCATCGGCAACATCCAATTTTATGATCGGAGTCACAGCCGCAGCCAGTGCGGGCGCTTATCTCGTAAAAGGTGATATCCGGGCTGAAATCGCGGCACCTGTTGCGGTGGGTATTATCGTGGGCTCCTGGTTTGGCGCGCGCGCGATGGTTAAGATGAAGGCACGTTCGATTCGAGTTCTGTTTGTGATCCTCCTTGTTGTTGTGGCGATTCAGATGCTCGTAAAGGGGTTTCAGGCATGAAAACCGAATCGTATGAGGTGGAACTCGCAATTGCCAAAGTTCTTAGGGTCGGTGTATTGGTCGCCGGCGGTTTGATGGCCGTCGGTTGGCTTGCGCAGATTGATTTTGTAGGGAATGTCTTTACGCGGTTTGCGACTTATCAAAGCCGTCCACTTGGCGACACGCTTGAAGCTTTATTGGCGGCAAAAGACTGGGCGAGGCTCACGGCTTACCTCGGTTTGGCAGCGTTGGTGTCTTTGCCTATTCTTCGAGTCTTCTTCACCTTCATTATGTTTGTCCGCGGCCGAGAGCGTGTACTGGCGGCGGCCGCATTATTTGTTCTGATGGGACTTGCGGTCGGCATTCTTCTGGGATTTTCGCACTAGAAGATCATATACTTGAACATCAAAACTCTCCTGAGAAAGAAAGCTGGAAGGTGCGCCCGGCGATATTGTAACCGGCGACCTCTTGGTACTGGCTATCGAGTGCGTTTTCTAGTGATAAGTGCACATTGATGGCCTCACTTGCCGAGTAGCGGCAATGAAACGCCACGTTCGAATACTCGGGAAGAGAGAGACGCTGGAATGTATTCGGGTCAACATCGTCGCGAACGCCTCTTGTACGGATCTGTGAAGTGAAGGTCCAGGATGCTTGAGCGTAGGTAAGAGAAAGTCCCCAAGACTGCTCGGGGCGTCGCAAGAGTTTGAGTCCACTTGCTTCATCTTTCGATGTGAGTACGACGTAGTTGCCGCGAAGAGATAACCCATCGGCGACCTCCGAAGAGAGCTCAAACTCCGCCCCTTGGCTTTTGGCGCGGGCGACGTTGTGATAGTGGTTGGAGATCAAATCGAAATCGATCAGGTCCCGGTATCGGTTTTCGAACACTGTCGCCGCGAAAATCAGATTCTTCGTGGGCGTCCACTGAAGTGTCCCATCAATGCTGGATGAGTTTTCATGTGAGAGTGCCGGCTCGCCGTAAGCCGAATGCAGCTGATAAAGACTTGGAAGTTTGTATCCGGTTCCATAAGTGAGAGAGGCACGAAGTCGCTTCTCGAAGAATCGATATCCGACTTCCAGGCGTTGGCCAAGAACGCGACCGACCTGGGAGCTTTCATCGATTCGTGTTCCCAAATCCCAGAATAGATTTTCGTTGTCGTAGAGGTAAAAAAAACCGACGCCGTAAACACTCTGGCGCACTTGCGGAATCCTCGAAATGACTCCAGCGAAGTCAGAATTCGACTCGCCAATTTCTTCGCGGAAACTGACGGTCGTGCGAAATGTATGAACCCCGTGAGTCCAATCAATTTCAGAAGAGATCTTGTGATTGGTGCTAACGAAGTGGTCGGTTGAGTTTACGGGATTTCGTGAATCCGGAAAATTCTGACCATCGCGCTCGACTTGAGCACGGTGTAGACCGATAGAAACCCCTAGTTGGTTCGTAAGAAGCCGGTGGGCAGTCGATGCCGCGATAATCGTTTGTCGAGCTTGAGTGTTGTTGTTGGGATCGTCGCCACCTTGGCCGCCATGGGAATCGATTTCAGTTTTAGCATGCACGTGCCGTATCGAAAGTTCATATCGGCTCGATTCGTCCGGCACCCATGAGAGCTTTGTCGAAGCCGAGCGAATGTCTGCGCCATCCGCTTCGTTTTCTCCGGCTGGGTCATCGGCTGCGCTGAAGCCCTCGGTCACAAGCTGATCGACCGCGACCATGTAGCGGAAGTTTTCGAGAGCTCCCGAGTGCCCTAGGGTTCCACGATAGGTTTTGTAACTTGCTCCGCTGGCTTTGTAGTGAAAACGCGGCAGGCCGCGTCCTTCTTTGGTCACGATGCGAATGACTCCGCCCAAGGCGCCAGCTCCAAAGCGTACACTCTGTGGGCCTCGATAGACTTCGATGCGCTCGATATTTTCGGCCGATATCGATGAGAAGTCGAAGCCGCTAGATGGTGCTATGGCATCGTTGGTTTCGGTGTCATCGATGAGAACCAAGGTATCTTCGGATCTCGCGCCTCGGATAAAGACCGAGGTCGTCTGTCCGACGCCGCCTTGGCGAATGACTTCGATTCCGGGCACAAGTCGCAAGACATCCGCGAGCGTTTCTGGGGACCGACTTTTAAGGTCGGACATCTCGACGATACTATTGGGCGAGGTGTTGCGACTGCGGTCGCCGACTTCGATGGTCGCGAGCTCGGACTCTTTGGCCCGTGCAGGGGAGACGAGCAGCGGAACAAGAAACGGAACAAGAAAAAGTGAGGCTAGAGCCAAACGAGTTCGTGCCATCGGCTATTCTTGCTTCGTCGAAACGTCGTCAGGCGTGACGACAGACTGTTTTGTCGATTCCATTTCTCTTCCTCCGAGAGCGCGGTGGGTGTTTTTCCGCGAAAATTTAAGCCTGAAGGTAGAGATCGGACTTGCAAGAGCATCTTGCTAACCGTTGCGGGACAGTGCCGGACTTTCACCGGACTTCATCTGCGATCAGGCCGGCTGATCGAGTAGCACGTCGCTGGGAGGCCTGTCAAAGATACGAGTGTCGGATCTGATTTGCGACGTGTGACTTAGAAGCCGTTCGCTTCATCCATGGGTAGTAGGTGACTGCCGCAGCCAAGCCAGCTGCTCGTTAGAAAGCTGACGTCGGTTAAGACAATGCCATCGTCGTTTGTGTGAGTCGGAAGTGGGTGGAGGACATTGTTCTTGAAATAAAGAGGTCGCCGACCGCCCGTCGTCTCGTAGCCTTCCCCGTAGAGATAGACATCTTCATTGAGAGAAAACCCCTGCGCTCCATTGAGAGAGATTGTGCGGAAGGCGGTGGCCCCGTCGGTCGTCGTCATCGGTAATACGTGGAGAGCACCATTTTTGTAGTAGATCGGATGCTGTTGACCAGAATGGTCTTCGCCGACGCCATAAATATATGCGTTGTTTCCCACTGCGAAACCCTGCGAGGGACCAAACCCCACGTCCGTGAAATGAATGCTGCCGGCCTGCAGGCGGCCGTCGCGTGTCGCCGTCGGTAGCGCGTAGAGCACCCCGTTTCGGTAGCAGATCGGGTACTGCCCGGAAGAGTTGAAGCCCATTCCGTAGAGGTAGATATCGTGACCCACGACCGGACGTTGAGTCTTGTATAACCATGCGTTGGTTAGTCTCAGTTTGCCATCGCTCGTAGAAAGCGGAAGTGAATGAAGGACTCCATTTTTGAAATAGAATGGTTGTTGGCTACCGTCCGTATTTGAGGCTGTTCCGTAAAAATAAATATCTTGTCCCACGGAAAATCCGGAGTTGGCTCCAAGTGTGATGTCGTCGAATTCTGCGTTCGTGTTGCTACAGTATCTTGGCAGCAAATGGAGTTCGCCGTTTTTGTAGTAGATAGGATGACTGCCTCCCACAAGAGAGTCGAGACCCATTCCGTAGAAGTAAATATCGCGTCCGACGGCAAAGTGTTGTGTCGGGCCGATGCGTACACCGAATAGCTGCACAGCTCCGTTGGGGGATCTCAGAGGAAGGGCGTACAGCGAGTTATTTTTATAAAAGATCGGGTGACTACGGCCGGCTCTGCAGTAGCCCTCTCCGTAGAGGTAGATGTCTTTGCCGACGGTAAAGCCTTGAGACTGCGCGATCCAGACACCTAGTAAAGAGAGGGCTTTGTCTTCGGTGGTCATTGGCAGCAGCGATTGGACGCCATCTTTGTAGTACACAGGAGCGCCCGCTAGCGAAGCGCTGTTGAGGCTCTTACCATAGAAGAAGACGTTTTTCCCGTTCGTGAAGCCTCCGACCATATCGAACGATGTCGAGACGGAGAGAGTGTTGCCTCGCCAGTAAATCGCAACGCTATCACCGCTGGTGGTTTGCCCATGAGCGATGAACAAAGGTTGTGCTGCCGCCGGCGTGCTTCTTAGGGTGGACATGCGTTCGAGCGTAGCGGTTTTTCCGTTGGAAGGAGCGTCGGTCCTAGGCGGGCCTACCCGATCTTGTCGCAATACTGTGTATTACATGTATTACCAGGGTCTCGAGGGCCCTTTAATGTGTCGGACACAAGCGGCTAGAGCGCTGTAGGCAGTTGAAAACTTTGAATTCTTTCAGAAGCGGAAGGCATCCGCTACAAGCCGTTAACTTTAAGTGTCTTAGCCCTCGGTTTTCGAGTAGATCATCGTTTTTATGGCGGATCATTCTTTGGAAGATTTGTTGATTCAGTTCTTTGAAGAAAGACGAAAAAAGAACTCACGTTACTCGCTGCGGGCGTTGGCAAAGTTCCTAGAGATGGAGCCAAGCTTCGTCTCGAAAATTCTTCGTAAGAAATACAAACTCAACGTCAGGCTTATCAGGCATATCGCCGCTAAAATCGGGCTCGACGAGGGCACGATTGAAAAGTGTATCGAGTCCAATATCAAAGTTCTAGAAGGTCGCAACTTTGCCGATCTCGACGATCAGGCCTTTTCAAAAATTGCACGATGGGAAACATTCGCCATTCTTCGTTTTCTCGATGTCGATCGAAGTTTGAATACGGCTTTGATTGCCGAGAGATTGTGTCTGCCAGAGACGGAGGTTGTTTCGATTATCTCGGATATGGAACAGCTGGATCTCATAGAGCGCACCGAGGAAGGGGATTTTAAACGTTTGCAGGAACGTTATCTTGTTCGCGATGAACGTTTACGAACGGATATCAACAAGAAGCTGACGAAGAGTTTTATTTTGAAAGCGGCTGACAGCGTGGAGAGCATTCCGGTGGAAGAGCGAGTTCACATGACGGCCCTTATTTCGATCAATGAACGCAGCTACGAAAAAATAAAGAAACGAATTCATGAGTTTGCCTTAGAAGTCGGCCGCTTTGCGCAAGAAGACGCCGGAACGGAAGACCGGGTGATGATGGTGAATGTGAACTTCGTTCCGGTTATCAAACGGTAGTGAGGATCTTTATGAAGGTGCGCTTTTTAGTCATTCTAGCCTCCGTGAGTCTGATCTTCTCCGGACAGTTCTCGTCGGCGGGTGGCCCCGATATATTTTACGGTGGGGACCCGGTGAATGAGGCTTTTCAGGCCTACCAAAATGAAGTGATTCGAGATCTTCAGAGAGTGCCGTTTGAACTGCTCCCCACTCCAGCTTTCTTACAGGATTATCGAAGAAAAGTGTTTGAGACGGTGGTGACGGTTTCCAATACGCCTTTGTTCAAAGACGGCGAAGAGTACATGATGCTGAATTATCCGTACTCTCAGCCTCCGAGAATCGTGATTTCGCGACCAGCTTGGGAAAAAGCCGTGCTGGCACCCGAGAAATACAAAAAGCTGGCTTTGCATGAAACGCTTCACTTACTCGGCTACGACGACAGCAAGTATACCATCTCCAGTGAGATCGAAGAACTGATTCGTTTCTTTCGGCCAGGCAAGAGACTGACCACTTTGATTTATGATCTCGTGGACTATCCTACGCCGGTTGCACGAAAAGCGGCACTTTGGACTCTTGTTAACTTGAAGGATGTGTACTCCGTCTTCGATCTTTACATCGATGAGGAGCTGGCCGCGTTGGTGGCATTTTGCGGAAGAGCGAAGCTTCTCAACGAGCTTTCGGAGTCGGAGAAGGAAGAGACTTGCAAAAGCATTTACGGGTTTTTGACTTCTTACGTCTTCGGCACGGTGCCAATTCATCCACCAAATGGCGGAGTACTTGCGCACAACTACGCCTGCTTCTTGCGTGAACTCGACAACTACCGGGTGAGCATAGATATTTTGGAGAGAATCTACCAGAGCTTGGTGCAGCGAGGCTTTCGACATAACCCGTTTGCTCCGCCGCTAGATATTTGCGTGCTACCGCTGTAGCGCGGCCTCAAAGTCCACAAGCAGCCCACTCGCTAGAGAGATCCTGTACCAGGCGCTCGATGCGGGCTCCTTCGCGGAAGCCGCCTAAAGGGCCTTGCATGGCTAAAAAGCCGATGTGATCAGTTCTCCGATCCCAAAATGGATAGGCCCCATACGCGCCAGGGCTGGAGATACGGTCGGCTGCCTGACAGTGAAACTCGGTGTCTAGGCATTCGTGCCAGAAACCGAGACCGTAGTGCCAGGCCTCGCCGAGACCTTTCTCCGCCGGCGAGTTGACGATGGCGACTTCACCGTCATTCGTTCGGTCGACAAAAAACTCTTTGCGGAGCCCCATGGATAAGAGTTTGTCCCTTTTTAAGGCGAGGAGAAATGCGAAGTACTCATTTCCGGTCCAGTGCATGCCGCCGGCTAGGCGCGGGTTTGAGCGCGAAGGTAAATCGTAGGCCGATGCCGTAAACAGCCCTGTCGCTAGCTTGAAGTCGTCGAAAACCTCTGTCCAATCGGCCCGACCGGAGGCGCGAATCGCCATAAGCCCTGCGATCTGCATATGGGCCCCCGAGTAGTAGAACTCCTTTCCCGGAACTCGCCCTTTGCCAGAGTTGATCGTGGCGATCGTAAGTGCGCAATTCGCGAGTGTGCCGGTCGGGAGATTCAAGCACGTAGGCTCGTCGTAGAACCCCGATGTAAAGCTTAGGAGGTTGGCGAGAGTGGCGTTGTAAAGCGGGTCGGATGAGGTGATTGGCCACTCGGGTATGTGATCCTGAGGGCGGTCGGAGAGCTTTAAGATGCCCTTGTCGACCAGGCGGAGGATGATGAGTGATGTAACCAGTTTTGAAGACGAAGCGGACTCGAAAACGGTGTCAAAAGTGGCGCCGTCTTTTTGGAATTCAAAACGTCGCCCGTCTCGACGCTCGAGACGAAAGCTGAAGGCGTAGGGGGAGGTATCCTCGGAAAGCACTCGGGTCATCTGTGACTCGAGCGCGGTTTCCTCTTCAAGACTGCATTTCTGAATTTCAGGCGGCGAGTCGGTGGGTGAGTTGGTGGGCGAGTTGGGAGTATCGGCCAATGAGGCTTGTGGGCTTGCTGAAAACTCACAAGCTGAAAACATTGAGATGCTGAGTGCGCCGATCAGAACCTTTTGAGTGATGCCCAAAGTTCCTCCCCCCGTGGTTGCCGCTCCCTAGGAGGGAACACACATGAAGGGAGGAAAGTTGCAGGAAAAATCTCGAGAATTTGTCTCGAATTGGGACACTAGCGGCAATTTGCGAAATAGCCGCCCCAGCCTACGATCATGCTGCGGCCGAGAACGTTGTGAGCTTGGTCGCGGGCTTCGAGGATCAATGTGCCGGAAAGGTCGTCCATCAGGTATTCCATGATTTCGTCGAGGTTCATGCCTTTGCCTGGCGAAGTCAGGCTGTGAACGATGAAATACGACGGAGCCACCGTCGGTTTTGCGAGACGAAGCAGCTCTGTCAAGAGACCGTATTTTTGTACATCGGCGTCTTTTGCGAAGTGAGCAATGACGTCGAACTCCGATTTAACAGCTGGCGAATACAGCTCTTGCACTTCGCCTTCCATATCGATCGTGAGCTGCTCCAAGACGCCTTGGTCGTCGAGGGTCGCAGTCGCCGTAAACGTCGGCGATTGAGTCGACTCACAGGTGAACGAAGAGGAGGGGGCGCTTGCGTGTGCAGGTAAAGTAGCAAGCAACGCCAATATTGAGATCGACAAGAAACGCACGAAAGTTGATTTCATCGAAAGGCCCTTTTTAGGTGGTGAGGATGTATAACTCTGAAGGTCGTACATTAGAAGTCGAGCCTCTCTCAAGAGAGGTCCTTTGATTTACTTTTTGATATGGCTGGAAGGCATTTCGACCCTGAACATGGCGTTCTGTTTCACGGCAAAGAGCTCCGTATTTCCAGGGCTTACACGTAGTCGAGGCTATTCGGAGTACAGAGTACAGTGAATTGGGCGACATATGCTTGATCAATACTTTGAAGCTCGAAACAATGCGGGTCTTAGAAAATTCGTCGGAGAGGTTAAGGATGTTGAAAGTATTGGCTCTATTGTTGGTAATGGCTCCGTCTTTGGGGTGCGCGACGACGCGTGGTGAGTTGAATAAGGCGAAATCGCCCTTTGCGCTCCCGGAGCTGGGATATGCGGCGAACGCACTGGCCCCGGTCATCGATGAAGCGACGATGAATCTGCATCACGGAAAGCATCACAAGGCGTACGTTGACAATTTGAATGCCGCTCTTGGTGAGCAAGACAAGGCCAAGTCTTTGGTTGAAATTCTTGGTTCGGTTTCCAAGTACCCGGATGCGGTTCGCAACAACGGCGGAGGGCATTGGAACCATTCGTTTTTCTGGACGCTGATGAACAGCGAAGAAAAGGCGGCGAAAACAAAAATGTCCTCGGCTCTTCGTAAGGATCTCGAAAAGTCATTTGGTTCGGTCGAAAACTTCAAAAAAGAGTTCGAGACGCAAGCCAAAGGCGTGTTCGGATCTGGTTGGGCGTGGTTGGTTAAAACCGACGATGGAAAACTGGTGATCGCAAAAACGGCGAATCAGGACAATCCGCTCATGGACATTGCCGCCGTGAAGGGCAAGCCAGTTTTGGCCCTCGACGTCTGGGAGCATGCTTACTATCTCACCTATCAAAACAAGCGTGCGGATTACGTCGCGAATTTCTGGCGGATCGTCGATTGGAAGCAGGTTTCCAAGTACCACGCTGAAAGATAGGATACTGCAAGGTCTGTGTGAGGCGGGGTATAGCACTGTATCGTGCTTTATTGTACGGAGCGAGTTGGTGACTTCACGAGGACTCGAACCTCGATCGCCAGTTTAGGAAACTAGAGCTCTATCCCGTTGAGCTATGAAGTCGATGGACTAGAGGTCTTCTAGCGATAAATTCATTCCGGGTAAAGCGCTTTGAGGCGATCCTAGAACGTCACGACGGCACTCGTGGTGCGTGCCGAGGTGAGTTCCTTGCAACTACTTGGATAGCGACACGGCCTCTTTGTAGGCGGCCGGGATCTGATATCCATAGGCCCTTGCCATCTCTTTTAACGAGCCATCCACATGGTCGACCGGCGAAGTGCCTAAGATAGGAACTCGCGGTGTTGGTCGGTTGGTGTACAGTCTCCAAGCAGGGAAGCTCTCGGGCCGCTTGGCGCGAGTGGTTTCAAGGCGCTGTGACTCTTTGAGGACTTCCGTCAAATAAGCGATCTGTGTGTCGATTCGGCGACTATAGAAGCTATTGAGCATTTCCATAGTTTCGGAAGGAATCTTCAGTGCCGGTTCACCGAGCGAACGCATAGCCGTGCGGTGAAGCGCAAACTCCTGCTGAGGGCCGATGCGTGATAGCCCACGGCGCTGTTGATTGTCGTCGGAAACCAAGTCACCAAGACGGTCAGCCGCGAGTTTCTGATAAAGAAAATCGAATAGGCCAAGCCATTCGCGGCTGCCCTTTGTCCAAGCGTAGTCATCCAAAACCTGCTCGAGGTAGGGGATGCGGAAACGAGCTGTCGTGTTCAATACATACGCCATCGCCTCGTCGACTTCCAGTGCCTTCAGCATAGTGAGGTGTGACTTCAAGAGGTCCTGCACCTTGAACTGCTGAACACCTTCGGTGGTTTCCTGCGGTCCTGCTTTGGCGAACGCCACGAGGGACTCGATACGCATCATGAATGCGATCTGACGATTCGAGCGATCGGCCCAAGAAAGCACGTGGTCGCGATGGTTGAAGATCAACTGAATCCCATGGTCGACAAACTCGGACTCGCTTTCGCGCCAAGGCATGTTGAGTTCTTTTTCGCGCAAGCTTTGGGTAAAGTTCTGAACTCGGTCGGGAATGATGATCGAGTTTTTATCGCGGATCGGGCCGACGACGCGGCTGCCGTCGCGATACCCATTCTGAAGGATATCCGTGACCAAGAGCAAGGCCTGAACACGTGAAAGGCGGTAGCTTTCCTGCGTGTAACCAAGCAAACGCTCGTGTTGATCGAGGTCATCGATATTGTATTTGCCGCTGAATCCGAATTCACGAGAGATACCGGCTGTTCCCGCATTTCGACGTGCTGTCATCGCGCGGTGGACACTGCGGAAATGGGCCATAAGGCCACGGATGACATGGGCCTCGGCCTCGATTTCTCCGCGCAGGAAGTTTTCACTGCAGTCCGAGAGTGAGTTGTGAATGCGGAAGATGCGGCTGTATGTTTCTTTGCGCAAATCCTTAAGTGGTTGGATTTGAGCATTGATCGCCGCAAGGCTCGCCTCGCGCGTTGAGACCGAATGACGCTCAAGATGGGCCTTTGCGATGTCGCGATAGAGCTCGAACATTTCGATTTTGGGCGAAAGCTCGAGACGGATTGTTTCGAGGTTGTCGTCGAGACGCATAAGCGTGATGTCGCGTTCCGTTTCCCAGAACGACCAAGCTTCGAAGAATGTTTCGTCGAGGAAGAGATTGCCGCCGCCGCCTTGTGGGAAGCCCATCAACGCATAGTTTTCGAGGTTCGCAATCGGCATACGGCTTGAGGCGTAGACTTTCGAACCGGCCGCGTTCCGACGTTTTTGTTCCTCACAGATTTGACGGAACTCTGTCACGCGCGAAGCCGTTTCGAATTTTGTGCGGAAAGCACGATTGATTTTCGAAACATCTTCGCGAAGCGTACCGAGCATTTGCTCGTTCATCATTTGAAACAGTGTGCCGATGTTAACGCCGCCACCTTCTAGTACTCCGAGTTCCGCTGCGTAGTGGAACACGAGAAGCATTTCCGACTTCGAGATCGGGCGTTTGTCGGTTCCGTAAGGAAGCCAAGGCGCGAGTTCTCCATTGAAGAACCATTCAAGGATCTTACCGGCTTCAATTTTGAAAACTCCAAACCAGGTCATGATTCGCAAGCTGAACTTCAGGCGGGCGAGGTGATAACACATGACCAGCATGCTTGGATATGTCGACGTAAGCTTAATGTTGCGGTCAATACCGGCAAAGAAGAACGTAAGGTCCTTCGTGATCTGGTCCGAGTTGTCATAGCCACGGAAGTTCTGGTCGTGGAACGTGTTGAGAGTTTCAAAGCGGCTTGTTGCGTCCGCCCACATGACTTGTCCACGAACCGATTCTTTCAAGGCTTCTTGAAAAGCGTCGGCTGTCGAAAATCGACCGGACGATTGAAAGAAGTCGATCAGGATCTTGTTGACGTCTTGTGCCGTAACGAAGAGGCGGCCGCGCGAATAATTCAAAAGATCGCGCTTCATGGTTTGAGCCAAAACCAGACGTTCAGATTCAGTCTTTCCTTCTAGCGATTTCTCCCAGAAGACGCGGGCTTCTGCGATCGTGATTTTTTTCATCCAAAGACTTTCCAAAAGGAAAGTCGTGAGGGTTTTGGGGACACTGGTCGCAAGTCCGACGCTTTCACCGATTTTGGGACGCGACGCGACTGTCGGTGTGAGTTTGCGTCCAAGAGCCTCGGGCGAGGCTTCGATCTCCGCAAGACGGGTTTGTAGCTCGTTGCCTTCAAAGAGACGACGTGCCGTCAGTTGCAGAAGAACGCGATCGCGTGTCGAATTGGTTTGCGTGCGTGGACGGTCGAAGTTCCAGATGCCGAACTTGTCGGCCAGGGCCTGAACAACGGCGGGTTCTAGAACAGGCGTTTTCGTCGTGCTGGCGAGATCCAAAAGCAATTGATCGATCATTTCGCGATGAGACTCAAGGCGTTTACGGTCTCGTGGATCACGCGAGTCGGCCAACGAGTTTTCCAGTAAAGTTTCGTACTCGGCAGCGCTCGTTAGGAAGTGGCGAGTGAGCTCGGGATTTTCTCGTTGATTGAGGTAGATATGTGCGAGTCGGAGCAGCATGTAGCGATCACGAAGTTCAAGCCCGCTTTGTTTTTGCTGAACGACTTCCAAAATCATTGGAATCGTCGTTGGATTTTGACGGAAGATTTTCAGGTATCGGCAGCCATTGAGGTCTTGATCACATCCACCAAGCATGGCTTTGGCGAAAGCAGAAAGGTATGCCTCGCGGATCTCGTCGATCTTGCCGTTCACCTCTGGCTTGGTTGCTTGAACTTCGGCCAGTACGTCTTGGCTCAGTTTGTAGAACGATTCGCGGTCTTGGCTCGTACCATTTCGTAGCTCGTTGTCCATGGAGGATTGGCTAAGGCGTTTTTGCCAAATGCCAAGCAGTGTGCCTTTGTCGCGACTTTCGGTCAGCGACGCGTGCCCGTCCAGGGTTTCTTTCAAGTAGAGATGAGAGTCTGTCGACTCCGTTTTCGAGCCTTCATGGGCCTTGCGAGTCGTGGACTCTTTCGTACAGGCCGTCAAAGACGTTGAAATCGCGACCAGGACTGAGGTGAGGGCGAATGTAAAACGAGACATTAGAACCTCACCGAAAGCGCGAGTGAAAGTACTCGACGATACTCATCCACAAACCACATCGAAGTCTCGCGGTCTTCCGCTCGCGATCCGTTGCTGTGGGAAACGGTGATCGAGTGTTTACCGTCGGTCCACGACAACGACTGAACGTTGGAAAGCGCACTCGTGTTTGTGCCGTCGAGATAGTGAATGATTCGTGCGTTTCCACCTAGACGAAAACGAAAGCCTCTTCCAAGGCGAACGGTACCCGCGATCGAATACCCCGTAGAGCCTTGAGCGTTGACTTCGCGTGTGACGGGGCTGAACTCATATTCATTGACGACATGATCGGCAGACACTGTCTGCATAAGTCCATAACGGCCACCTTGAAAGAGCATCGCCCATGTTACGGCCGCGTAGGGAACGGCATGAAACCCTTCATACTGGCTTGCAAGCGATGTCGGCAACGAAACGCCGAGACTTGTTTCAAGCGAGCTGCGGGCGCCGAAGACGGGGTTCATTGTAAATGAACGAGATGCCGAAAAGTCGATATCGGCGAGTTCCGCTGGACCGTTTCCGCCTGTGGCATCGATCTCATTTGCAATAGTCGTCATTTGTCCGCCAACAACAAGTGCGAGGGTCACGATCTCTTCGGCGAATTCGTCGTCGAAACCTTTGATCACCGGGCGGTCTAAGATCGTCAATGTACCGGAAGCCTGCAGGCGGTGCAGAGCCGATTTAGGCTCGCGCGGATGTGCCAGATCTTGACGAACTGAGTACGACACCAGCGAATTGATGTCGATTCGGCTACGTTCGGTGGTAGGTGCAATTTTTGTCGAAAGCTTTGCCTTCTTATTGTCCTCGTCCAATGGGTTACCAGTGAGCGAGTTGCGCGATGAGCGAGCAAGGGCCTCGTGGCTAAAGGCCAGCATGCACGCGATCAGAATAAGAAGGGCATTCGACTTACGCATTACTTGCGGTCTCCCGTAGCAGGTTGCGATTTCTTGAATGCATCGCCTGTTTCGCGATCAAACAGAACACGTGTCGTCGCAAAGTCTTCTACCTTTTGACGAGCCAAGTAGATCGGCGTCGTGCCTTGTCGATCGATTTGAATACTCGCGAGCCCAGAAGGGCGAATCTCATACGTGTAATCGATCACATTGCCGCTTGTTCCGTCTTTTTTCTCACGAGCTTCGATCGCCTTCAAAAGCGCTTCGCCGCGGCCGAAGTACGTGTCGACCGAAGGTTGGAACCCTTGGCTGACGATGGTACGGAACTCTTGTTCGGGGGCGAACAGGAATTCACCGATTGATCGATTCGTGAGGTTGAAGTCTTTCGCTTCATCCAGAAGAGTCATGTCCAAAGTCAAACCTTCGAAAAGCGACTCAAACAACGTGATGGGATCACCGTTTTCGTCCAAGACGAACTTCTTAATTTTGTCACGATCCCAACGCGATGTCGCGCCGACCAACGCGATGATACGAGTATCCTTCTTCGCCTTTCCACCTTCTGTCATCGAAAGGAAACGCAAGACTGTTGAAGTTTGGTTCACCAGGTCGTCCGGCGAAATCTGCTCTTCTTTCATTGGGCACTTCGTGATGTCGTCTTGACCACGGCAAGACTCCGCTGCGACGTCGAAAACTTTGAAGCGACCAAGCTTATAGAGCTCGGTGTTGACCTTCAGGCGATTGATGAACGTCGATGGATCGTTCGTGTTGTTTAACCACGACATGATCGTCGACGTGCTTTCGTCGAAGTTCTTCATGCCAGCGCGTACAAACTCGTCTTCCGAGCTCGAGTACGGAATTACTCGACGGTTTTCCGATTTCCAAAGCGAGGAATCCGAAAGATCAGAAGGCATAATCACGTCGACGTTTGGCGCCACTTTTTTCAAATGTTGAATCATGCGAAGAGTGACATCGAGATCCGCATAGACGTAATTGTCTTCGGTAGCGCTGCTCTTTGGAACATAAGGTTTCGAAGTCGAGACCCCTGCAGCGCCGGTCGAGCTCACGATCTCTTTGTTGAGATTCGCAAGAATCGTCTCTTTGTTTTGCGATGCACGAGCTTCTTTGATCTTCGTCCATACGTGACGAAGATGACGCTCTTCGAGTTCCAAGAGTTCGCCCTGGCGGTCGATTTCAACACGAACGGCCTGGTCAATACAGTTGGAAAGCGTACGGTTCCACCGAGTGATTTCCGTCAGGAATTCCGCTCGAAGCTGGCTAACGCGCGCCGTGTATCCGCGAATCTGCTCGCGGATACGGTCGATCTCGGCTTGCGTCGTTCCGGTTTTGCGCATGTGCTCTTCCAGAAGGCCAGTCATGATTTGAACGAACTCGAGTTTTGCGCGAAGCGACGAGTTGAGGTTGCGAATCGCTTCCGCGCGGCGTTCGTTGTGGAACTGAAGTGCCGCTTGGCCATGGCCTCCGGACGCCGTTGTTCCTACGTATGTGCTGAACTTGAAAGCCCAGAGATCCATCGGAAGGCGAGCGCCCGCCGAACCTGGTTTTAGGCCGCGATTGATGAGATCACGATCTTGTTCGCAGGTCTTAAGGAACGTCTCCATGTTGTTCTTGCGAGTTTCCGAACGAATGTTGTCGATGGCGTTCGAAAGCTCGATACGGTCTTCATCCAAGAACTTCGTGATGACCGCGTCAAAGAACTTAACAACATCGATGCGTTCGCCCCGAGATGCCGAGAACGAAGCAAAGGTGTCCGTCTTTAGAGCAAAGAGGAACGCATAGAGCGTCTCGATGCGCTTGAGTTCATTTCCGTCGTTTCCGAAGTTAAAGAACGGAGCCAGTTTTCCATCAAAGAACCATCCGATGATACGACCTGTGTCGATGTCGAACTTTCCAAAGAACGTATAGATCGAAAGTTTAAACTTCGATTCCGCCATATAGTAGGCCATCATCATCATGTTCGGATAAACCGAAAGATATTTGATGTTGCGACGGATGCTAGAGAACATCTTGTCGACTTTGCTGAAGTCCGAAGCTCCCCAGATATCTTCTGTCGATTTCAAGCTGCGATCCAAGAAGAGATGGATGCGCTCGATACGGCCGAGAAGCTGGTTCCACTGAGTTTGAACAGGGTAAGATTGCTCGATGGCCTTTTCGAGGAGAGTCGTCGAAGACCACTCGCGGTTCGAATAAATGCCCGCCATATACTTGTTCGTACGAACGGTTTGCGCCGCGATTTGAATCTTCACATATTGTTCGGCGACCTGAAGCAGCGCCTTGGAGTCGCGCGATGTTCCGCGCCATACTTCGCTGGCGTCTTCAATAGTTAGGTGATCACCGAAAATACGGTCCACGATGAAGAAGTATTCGTCGCGCTTGAACGAGTCGTTAAGGCCGAGGTTTTTCCAGATCGCGGGCTGTTTTTCGCGAATGTGTTTCACGATCACGGCAAACGAACTGTCGAGGCTGTCAAAAGCCTTTTGCTCGAAAGCGTCTTGCGCTGTTCCAGCTGGCGCCTGAGGCACTTCCTGAGATTCGCGGATCGCTGTCGCCAATGAAGACGAAAGCTTGCCATCCGTGTATAGGAAATTGCTTGCCGCTAGCGAAAGCATGCGAGTCGAAGCACGGCCAAACGGGTTGTCGCCACGGCGCGAATAGCGCCAAGGCCCGAAGTTGTTCACGAACTTTTCAAAACGCTCGCGGAACGCGGGGTTTGAAAGATCGGGATTGAAGCCGGCCAAGATAGTTTCGAAAACTTCGATATGCTGAGCGAGAAGTTCGCGTTCGCGAGTCGAAGGGTTTTCTGTGTTGAAGGCCTCGGCATATTGCGAAGCGCGCGAAAGATACAAGAACTCAAGTTCACGGTCCATCGTTTGGTTTTTGAGTTCATAAGCCATCTTCAAGCGACGGTAGTAAGTGCGTACCAGGTCGTTTTGAAGCTTCTGTGTATCCGCTTTCAGTTCCGAAGAGTTCGAACGGGCCTTTGTCAGGCGGTCGAGTTCGACTTCTACTTCACGGGCGGAAACTTCCATGACTTTAGATGAGCCAATGTCCTGCTTGAAAAATCGGAGGATTGATTTTGAGCATCCTTTGCCGGTGCCATCGCAACCGGACTCGATGACGACTCGTGTGCGCTCGATCCACTCGGCTGCCGCTTTGGGGTCTTGCTGAGCTAGGCCTTCGGCCTTCGAGTCGCCGACAAGCGCTCGCAGGAAGACGGAAAGAGCTTCGCGCATCTGTCTAGACGACGTCACGCGCTCGTTTTCGACATAGGCACGGTCTAAAACGAACGGCGCAAGTGCTTTGAGAGCGTTTAGTTTGTCGCCGTTGCCCGCATTGGAAAGCTTCGCATTCAACGACGATGCGTTGACCGCCTTCAGAGCTTCGACGTCGATCTTTTCCGAAGCCGGCGCAAAGATGACCTCGTCCGAGCGGCGAGGGCCTTCGTGCTGGGTCACAGGGACTTCGCGTTTCGTGCAGGCCATGACCGTCGAGGTCAGGAGCACCGATGTCACTAGGAGTGTCTTCATGTTTTTCATCAGTCTGCTCCTGTTACTTCGTCGCCAATTGATCGAGGACTTCTGGTAGCCAGTAGCCGTTTAAGAGAGCCGCGGCCGACACGATAACACCGACGCCATCGAGAGCTCGTTCACAGCGCTCTTGGCTTGGGCCTTTGCCGTCAGCCGTCGTGCGAAGCTTGTAGTACGTCTGGAAGTTCTCGTTCACCGATTCCAGGAACTTGATCTGCTTCGTCGGGTCGGATGCGATGCCATCCATAACGAAGAACCCTTCGAACTTCGCTTCCTGACTCGAGAAGAAGCTTTCAAGACCGTCATTGTCGCCGCGGATACAAGCGTCCACCGCCGACTTGTGCATGTCTTCGAGCTTCGTCTTCACACTGTGCGCGGCAAGGACGTCGTCGTAAGCCTTGTCGTACTCAATGTGATAGGCCCAAACATAAGCCGTCTTGTTATCGAGGAAGATCGGCTGTTTCGAGATCGGATAGATGAAGTTGCGGCTTTGGCCGCGTGCGATGACCTTGCCTCCTGGCAAGAGGAATACTTGGTTCAAGGACGAAGCCTTGTTGCTGTATGGGTCAAACAGCGTACCAACTAGCTGGGTCACACGAGTCGAATCGCCACGGTTTTGCATTTCCATGATGATGGCTTTTACCGAAAGACGGAATTGCGATTGGTTGCGAAGACTTTCGACGAAGTCTTTAGGCAAGCGGATCGCGTCGTTACCCATGGCTTGTTGATCCAAGAAGTAACCCAAAGAAAGAACTGGAAGGCCGATCGATGCCGATTCGCCTTTCTTCGGCTCGGTCTTCAGGTTCTTTTCAAGAGCCGAAGCTAGAGCGCTCGTGAACTCACGCGAGTAAAGCGTCGAGTAAGAGAAGAGCCCGTCTTGGCCCGTGAAGCGCGGGATCGGGAACATCCAGCCACCCAGCATCGTGTACGGATACGGAGTCGTCAGCGCGTTCACGGCCGCGATTTTAAGAGGGAACACAGAAAGTGTCGAATAAGTTCCGAATACCGACGAGTAGTCAGTGCCGCCATCGCCGCCAATAACTTGAGCGGAGATCGAAGCATTGTCCCAATTCATGCGCGTGCGATCTGGTCCGGGCGTGTTTAAGAGGTTCGTGATCTCTTGAACAGCTTTGTGGTTCACGCGGCAGAGCTCTTTGAGCTCCGGTTTGCGTTGGAAGATTCCTTCCAGCGTGGCGCTGCCTTGAATTTCACCGCGGCAGACACGCGAGAATTCGTCGAGGTCACGCTTGCTTTGCGAGATCGTACGGATTTCCGATTCGAACTTCTGGCGCATGTAATCGTAGAAGATACGAACGCGACCGAGTGAACGTAGCGATGTGTACCACAATGCGCCTTCCGCGTAGTCAGGGTCATAGCCGCGAGCGTCCGTGAAGGCGTGGATGCGCGAAACTTTATTGACGTTCAAGTCATCAAAGTAGCTAGAGACGATGGTGTCAGCGTCGAAACCACGATCGAAACGATTGCAGTATGGATCTGCCGAGAACGAAGCGTGGAAGTCGTTACACTGCGGGAAGTACGATGTTTCGAACTCCGGGTTCTTTGGATCACGGTCTGGGATCAATCCGCTTGCAGGAAGCTTAGCGAATTTGAAATCCTGATCGTCGCTGTTTTTACGGAACGTCGGATATTCCATGTTGTAGAGATAACGAAGAGTCAGCTCGTCTTGGTGTCCTGGAGCGATATCCTCGTAAGGTGTTAGAAGTTCCGTAACAGGGTGGCGGTAGCCCATGACCGAAGTGGCGTTGGTCATACCGTTGGCCGCGCGCTTTTCGAGCTCGGAAACATACTTGCTTGGAACCGAACCTTTTGCCGGCAAGATGTTTTCTTTGAATTGGTGACCAAGGCCCAAGAAGTGACCGAACTCGTGGAGAATGAGTTCTTTTACGACTTTCTTAAGTCCTTCTTCGTAGCCGACTTTCGATTGAACGATACCTTCGGCAATCAGAGGA